>CAYSVE010000380.1:0-6065 GCA_964434365.1 uncultured Anaerolineaceae bacterium
GCTGGCGCGGTCACCCTCGCTGGAGCTAGCGCCAGTGCCGTCATTGTCGGTTGGGCCATCCTCGACGATGAACGCATCGGAGCGATCGTTGGGCGAGGGGGTACCCTCGCTCACCAGCTCCGCGAAAATCCAGGCCTCGGTACCGTCTTCTATAACGAAAATTAGGAGCCGCGTTGCTCGAAGAACCAGAACATGAAGAAGTACACACCGCCGATGAACCCCGCGACGTAAGACGGGAACTGCGCCTTCTTTCCGTCTTTGCGGGCCATACCCCCCGCGATGAGTGGCACCACAAACACCGCAATGTTGATGAGCAGCGCAGGCAGTTGGTCCACGTCGAAGAACTGCTCGTCGATGTAGCCCAGCTTGGCGATGACGACGCAAGCCAGCGTAATCGCAAGCAAAATCGTGGGGAACAACTGCTTGTCCGATTGCAATGCCATCGCGATGAGAATTAGGAAGAAGCAAATGTACAGCAGGATGTCGTACAACAACGTGAAGGTGTTGTCGCTGCGCGGTAACAGCAACGCGATGATGTCGCCGAACTCCAGTTGACCTTGGATGAAAAGCTCCACGATGATCTCCTTTTATATGAAACTCATGGGCGGATATAACCCACAGTTTAGCATAACGACGCCATGCTTTTGTGCAGGATTTGATAGCGGGGCTAAACCGTTTCTAAATGTGGCGACAGGGCCGCGCGCAAATCGTCGCCGTCGTGGTAGTGCACACCAACGATGCCAAGCGCCTGGGCACCGATCATGTTCTTGCGCGTGTCGTCGATGAAAATGCAATCGGTGCCGGGTCGGTTGAGGCGATACAACACATTCAGGTAAGCAGCTGGGGCGGGTTTCATCACGCCGATTTCGCCGCTGATAACGAGCGGGTCGAACAACTCGACGATGTCGAACGCGCGCAAGCGGTCCATCAGTTGCGGGCTATCGTTGCTCAGCAGCGCGACGGTGTGGCTCGCCTCATGGAGGTCCGTCACGACGGCGAGGACATCGGCGTCCAGTTCATCCCCTTTGTAGAAGTCGCGCGCCAGGCCGAAGCGGGCTTCTTCGTGTGTGAGATAGAGCTTCGCAGCGACGGCGCGCCAGTAGGCGTCCACCGGGATGCGACCACTTTGCGCAGCTATCCACGCGTCGATGCCGTGCACCACGCGCTCCACCGAGCCGTGAGCCAGGCCGAGTTTTTCGTCCCAGGCGTGACGAAAGCTGTAGTCGCGGGTTTTCACGAGTACACCGCCAAAATCGAAGATCACTGCGCGTTGTGCCAAAGTCGTGCTATGCTCCGTATAGGACAAGTCTGCCAGTAATCAGCCGAAGACCACCGAACTATGCAAAATCGTACACAAAAACTGACGAACACGCGAACTGCCCGCCGCGCGCGCAGTTGGTGGAAGCGCCGCGACCCACTCGTGCGCCGGTTGCCCGTTTACCTGTGGCAAGCGCTGCGCAACTTCTTCCGCGATGGCGTCGTCGGCACCGAGGCGGCAGGGTTGGCATTCTATCTTGTGTTTTCGCTATTTCCGTTGATATTGCTGCTCGCGGTGGGTATCGGGCGGTTGGTGGGGCCAGCCGTCGCCCAGGAGCAAATCCTCAACGCCCTGCGCTTGTTCCTGCCGCCCGGCATCATCGAGCCGCTGCAAGCAAACTTCCGCGAGGCAATTAACCAGAGCGGCTCGTTCGGGTTGGTGGCAATTGGCGGTTTGGTGTGGGCCGGGCTGGGGCTTTTCACCGACCTCACCCGCTCGTTGGACCGGGTGTTTAGTGTGCCTGCGGGGCGCAGCATGTGGCGTCAGCGCTTTATGGCCTCGTTGATGACGCTCATCCTCACGGTGCTCGTCGCGGCGAGTTTCCTCACTGCCGGGGTGTTGCGGTTGGTCTCTGCGTTGTTGTTGGAGCGTCCAAGTGTGTGGGTGTCGGCGGCGATCTACTTTTTGCCGCTGGGCCTCAACATGGTGATCTTCGCGCTGCTGTTCCGCTATGTGCCTGCGCGCTACGTCTATTGGGATGCCGTCTGGCCCGCAGCGATCTTCGGTGCCATCGGCTGGGAACTCACGCGCATCGGCTTTGGGTGGTATTTGGCGAACCTCGCGCGCTATCAGTTCGTGTACGGGTCCATCGCGGCGGTCATCGTGATGCTGTTGTGGGCCTACCTCACGATGAGCGTGTTTTTGCTGAGTGCCGAACTGTGCGCACGCCTCAACGAGTGGTTCCAGGAGATGCACGAGGTACGCCGCCAACGGATGCGCGCCGCGTACCTCTTCCCAGGGTTGCCTCGGCGCACTACCCCACGCGCTTGAGCTTACCCGTCCGCTTGGCGTAGGCCTCGGCGCGGCTGAAGGCCCACACGCCGATAGGTAATGCGATAACGCCCATCGCGAGCAGTGGCACGATGTACTGCACCAACGCCGCCGTGGGCACGCCGTCCATGACCGACGCACGCACGCCGTCCAACACATACGTAACCGGCGAAAACAGCGCGAGCGTTTGCATCCACCCCGGTAACACCGTAATGGGGTAGTACACCCCGCTGATGAGCAAAAATGCCGCCTGCACGATGTGCGTCAACTGGGCACCGCGCTCCGGGTACAGCAATGGCAGAATACTCGCCACGATACCGATGCCAATAAGCGAGCCGCTACCGCACAGCAGCACCAACAGCGCGCCGAACAGGTTCGCGTCGCTGAGGTCGATGCTGAAGAACAGTGCCATCGCCACCCCGATGAGGCTCGTCGTAAACAGCGCATACACCACACCGAACAACGTTTGCCCGATGAGGTGCACCCAGCGCCGAACCGGGGCCATCAGCGTGTACTCGATGGTGCCCTCCCAGCGCTCCCACGCCACGACCTCGCTGATGATCTCGAACGTCATCGAGAGGTAGTGCCACACCAGCGTGCCGAGCATGAGGAACAGCGTGAAAAACGGCACATCGATGCCCTCGGTGCCGGTGACTTCCGTCGCGCCGACGGCGATGAACGTCACCGCGAGCGCATTGACGATGGCATAGAAAATCCACACGATTTCCCAGCCCCAGTAGCGTTTGATGAGGTGAAAATTGCGCGCCACAAACGCATAACTCTGGCGCAGTTGTATCGCAGTCGAGGTCATAGGGTTTGCCTTTCTCGCAAGTTGACGGGGGTTAACCCGAACCGTGAGAGGGCGAACCCCCGTGGGTCCGCCCGGTGTGTGTAATGTTTGGCGGGCGAGGCGTATTGCATTCGCCGTCGCCCCTACCGAACGCGGCTATTTCGCCTGGTTCATGTATTCCACGCCATCGCGCAGCGTTTTGGCGAACAGCCGCGTCGTCTTGTGGATTTTCATGCCGGCCCCTTCGTACAGGCGTGTTGCCCCCGTCGGGTTGATCGCATCGACACCGAGCGTGACCTGCCTGTGACCCATGTCGTAGAACAGGTTGAAGGTCGTCAGCAGTAGGGCCTTACCCAGCCCACGCTTGCGCCACTCGCGCCGAACCCCCAGCGCGTCGAGCAGGGCGGCCTCCGGGTTTTCCCAGCTACGGGTGCGGTTGATGGCAAAACCGACCAGCTCACCCGTGGCATCTTCGATGGCGACGCGGAACAACGCCGGGTCGAAGGCCTCGTCGTTGGCGACCGTGTCCATAAACTCCTTGTGGATTTCCTCCAGCGGATTATCGACAAAGCCGAAGTGGTCGCGGAAGGACTCGCGGTCGGCGTAGACCAACGCTTGGCTTTCTTCCGGCCATTTCGGCGCACGGATGGTGAACCCCTCGGCGACCTGTGGCTGTTCGGGGGCCGTCGCGCTGAAGTCGATCAGCATATCCCAGAAATAGCGCGTCGGTTGGTAACCGCTGTTGGTGAACAGCTCTTCGGCGGGGGTGTAGCCATCGCGCACACCCGTCAATAGCTCGACCTTGGCATCCGCCGGGCAGCGCGGAATCACGTTGTCGATCATCAGCGCCTCGACCCACGCGAGCAGCGCGGTACCGATGCCCTTGTTCGTGTGCGCGGGGTGGACGTGGCTTATAAACCACGGGCCGACCGGCAACGGGCGCTCGGCGTTGTACAGTTCGATGAAGGCGACAATGTCACCCTCAGGCGAGAGCACGACGCGCGTCCAGATGTCGGTGTCGTAGGTTTCGCGGTTGTACTCGCTGATGATGTCCTCGGCGAGTATTTGGTCTGGCGGGCTGTACTGCGCCCCGGCGATGTTCGCCATGGCAGCAATCGCTTCGGCATCGGCGACTGTGGCTGGGCGCATGGTGTACCCGGTGGGCAGGGTGACCTCGGTCGTGGTGCTTGGGTGGCTCATTCTGTGTGCTCCTGTGGTGTGTTTCATTGGCTAGGGTTGTTGTGTGCTGCTACACCGGCATTGCCACCGGCGCTTCGGGTTCAGCCGCTTCGGTGAGTTGCTCACCGGTTAGCGACATGAACACGTCTTCGAGGGTGAGGTTGGGGTGCGGCAAGCGTGCCTTCAGCGCGTCGGGCGTATCCAACGCGACGATGCCGCCGTTGTGGATGATCGCCACGCGGTCGCAGATGGCATCTGCCTCGTCCATGTCGTGGGTGGTGATGACGATGGTCGCGTCGTGGGTGTCGCGCAGTTCCTCCACAAATGCACGGACCTCGCGCTTGCTGCGCGGGTCGAGGCCGGTCGTCGGCTCGTCGAGCAGTAGCAGTACCGGCGTCGTGAGGAAGGCGCGCGCGATGGCGACCTTCTGCTGCATACCCCGGCTCATTTCTTCCATCGGCTCGTAGTAGGTGCGCTCGGCGACGCCCAACCGCCCGAGAATTTCGGTCGCCATCGCTTGTGCTTGCGGTCCGCTTACGCCGTACAGGCGTGCCCCGTACAGCAGGTTTTCCATCGGGCTTAGCTTCTTGAAGAATGCCGCATCCACCGACACGCGGCTAATCAAGCGTTTGACTTCCATGGCGTCCTGGTCGACATCGTAGCCAAACACACGAACCCCACCGGCATCGGCGGTGAGAAGTGTGCAGATGAGGCGAATAAGGGTGGATTTGCCGGAGCCGTTCGGCCCCAGCACCCCGAAAATTTCGCCACGCGGCACGCTGAATGTCACGTTATCGACGGCGGTGACGGGCCGTTTGCCATTGCTGGCGGGCGGGCGGCCCAATAACCGCCCGATCCACGTTTGCTTCGGCATGTGGAACGCCTTGGTTACGCCCTCGACATGCAGGGCCGTGTGCGCGTCTAGCACCACTGGTCACTCTCCTTGTTGCTCATGTTGTTGCTGACCGTAGAACCAGGCCGCCTGCCATAACCGAGGCGTGCTGCGTTTGAGTGGTAAATGCGCGTAGGCATGGTGTTCTCCTCGTGTTCGTGTACTGGCGGGCATTCTGGCCTGTGCATTGCGGTCAGTCGCTGTTCGTTTATGGGTAGGCGCGGTGCGCCTGCGTGCCGTAGCGGTCCTGGAGTTTCTTCCCTTCCCGCTCCATCCATTCGCCCAGCTTGTTGAGCGCCGGGTTCGGTTTGCCGTCTTCGTCGATACCCGCCTTCGCGGCGAGGTCGTGCACGATACGCTCGCGTTCGGCCTGGGCGTGCAGGTCGCGGCTGCGGGCGGCGTGGTCGAGCAAATGGTTGTACGACATGATGTTCTGCCTCTCGTTAGGTGTTGCGCGTCGTCAGCGTCGATGTGGTGCGTTGTGTTGTTGTTGCAAAGCCTTGCCGGCGTTTTCCAGCAATCGCCCGATTTGGGCCAGCGCCGGTATCCGCGAGTCGTATTGCCGTGCCATGCGGGCCTTTTCGGCCTCGCGCATGCGGTCGTTACGGCGTTCTGCTTCCAATTCCCACTGAGCAGGGTTCATGGGTGTGGTGTCTCCAGGGTGTGTTGTTATGCGTTTGTGCGATGCCAGTCAGTAAAGGTCTGTGGAGCACCCTGCATAGACGCAAAAAGCCGCAGGGGTCCTCGGTGACCCTGCGGCAGGCTGGTGCCTATGAGGCAACAAAAAACCGCAGGTCGAGTCGTCGCCTGCGGCTGTTAGTGTCGCTTTGTGTCAGTGAGCGTAGGGACTAACAGGTAACAGGCGCAATGGTCTCAAGAATTCCGGTGCCGAAGCC
>CAYSVE010000381.1:0-6043 GCA_964434365.1 uncultured Anaerolineaceae bacterium
TAGTCGCCCTTATTCTTGTAAGCAAAGCCCCGGTTGATGTAGGCCGCCGCATAGGCCGGGTCCAGCCGCAGCGCTTCGTCGTAGTCGCGGATCGCCGCCTCGTACTCTTTCGCTTCCCAGTGGGCATGGCCCCGCTCGAAGTGTTCCTGGGCCGTCAGCCGCTCCTCACTCACTTTGGGCTGCGACGCGACCTTCTCCTCCTGCTCGTCCTCGTACCGCTCGGCCTGCGGCGTCGGCGGGTGGATGACGCCCGCCAGCGGCTTGTTCAAAAAGCGCGTGCGCAGCCGCTCCATCGCCTCGTCAAAATAATCAGCAGGAACACGGAGTGCGTTGTAGCGCGCCATTGGCTCGGCCACGTGCTGCGGCAAATTTTTACGAATTGAGTCGAAGTCGAAGCCCTCGAACGTCACCGGCACGATGTTGCGCTTGTGTTCGATGGCGTGCTCCATCTCGCGCAGCAGCCAGTCGCAGGGGTTTTTGCACCGCTCCAGGGCAGAGGGCGTCAGGAGCACGATAAAGTGGGCGCGGCTGCGTATGCTGCTGAGGATGATCTCGGCGAAGTCGCCGCTGTCGATGCTCTGGAAGTCCATAAACACGTCGTAGCCGTGGGCGGTGAGGTTCTGGTGCATCGCAATGGCCCACGCGATGTTCGTGCGGCGGTAGCTGATAAAGACGGTTTTTTCCGGGCTGGTCATGCTGGGGTTCCTGTGTGCCTACTACCCGGCCAATTGTAGCCCATACGAGTATTGGGGGCCAGGCTGCACGCGCCGGGCAATTGCCGTGGCGGGCGCATCGGTCTATAGTACACGCGCCATATTTTTCGTATGACCCAGGACGTAACCTATGCTGCGCTGTGTAATCCTTGCGCTGTCCATCGCCTTCCTTGCCGCCTGCCGCGCCGAGCCACCGCTCATCCTACCCACCGAAGCCGCCCTGCCCACACCCCTCCCGCCACTGCTCACACCCTTCCAACCAGCGACAGGTACCCTCAGCGACGCGGAGCCGTCCGCGACGTGGCGCTTCGACGTGCCCATGGCCGACCTCGCCAGCCTGCGCACGACCGGCCCGGCTCTCGAACTCACGTTGCGCGATGCGGCGGGGACGGTCATCGGTGCGGGGGCGGTCATCGAGAATGCGGTGGTGCCCGCCGGTGCCCACACGGTGACCGTTCGCCTGCTCGACGGCCAGAGCGGGGCCTTCGACTACGAAATCGGGTTGGTGCTCGCCAGCGGCATCCCCACCGTCACGCCTTCGCCGACACCGCTGCCCTTCGCGGGCCTCGGCGAGCGCGTCGACGAGCTGGCCAGCGGGCGCAGCCTCAGCGGCGAACTGCGCACCGGCGGGCCGGACCACGTCTACACCTTCGAGGGGCAAGCCGGGGCTTTCGCGCGCGTGGAGATGTCCCGCGCCAGCGGCCTCGTAGACCCGGTGCTGCGTCTGTACGGGCCAGATGGCCGCGTGCTCGCCGTCGATGACAACGGCGGGGGCGGGCGGGCCGCGCTGCTGCGCAGCATTCCGCTGCCGGTGGATGGCCTGTACGGCGTCGTTGCGAGCGGTGAGGGCCTCGAAGGCGGGTATCAGATTAGCCTGTTGCTCGCGGGCGATCCCTTCCCTGCGACGCCACAAAGCGCGATGGCCCCCACGCCCACGCGCGCGCCCATCGTGCTCACCCCCACGATTGCGAGCGCCCAACCCGGCCAACGCCTGACACCCTACGAACCCGTCCGCGACACCATCGACCGGCCCGGCGCGTTGCGCAGGCACGCCTTTTTCGCAGCCCAGGGAGACACCTTCACAGTAGGCGTCACCCCCGATGAGGGCATCGGCCTGCAACTGGAAATCCTCGGGCCAGACGGTGTGATCCTCGACCGGTCGAACGCACTCGGCCCCGACGGCGAACTGCTGCTCACCCTGGCCGACGCGCCCTCCACCGGAGCCTATGTCGCGCTCGTCACCGCTGCGGGCGATACCACCGGGGGCTACACCATCGGCTATGGCCTGGGCAGCACGCGCGAGGATGTACGCTTCGGTGAAACGCGCGCCAATCTGCCGTATCAAACCGCGCTGTTGCGGCGCGGTGTGGGGCATCTGTGGTTTATGACGCTCTTCACCGGAGATATGATCTCTGCAACGGCCACCAGCGACGACCCGACACTCGACCTTGTTCTGGAAGTGGTGTCGCCGGAGGGTGAGGTGCTCATCCGCGACGACAACACGCTGGACGGACGCAACCCGAATGTGCGCAGCTTCCGCGCGAGCAGGACCGGCCTGTACGCGCTGCGGGTTCGCCCTACACAAAGCGATATGATCGGCGCGTATGTGCTGCAATGGAACTACATCACCGCCGCACCCTCGCCGACGCCCGCCCTCGCGACCGTCGACATCATCAATGCCGATGACATCACCCAACCCGACCCGCCCGTGACGTACCCGTTCCAGGGGCGTGCCGGGCAGGAGGTGCTCATTAGCGTGGATGCGGTGCCCGGCAGCCAACTCGACCCCATCGCGGCGCTCATCGGGCCGGATGGCGCTATCGTCGCCGAGAACGACGATAGCGGCGGTACGCTCAACCCGCGCATCAACATCACCCTGCCCGTCGATGGCACCTACACCGTCCGTGTGAACGGCTACCTCAGCACGGGCGAATTCGAATTGCGCGTGCAAGAGGTGTACAGGCCATAACACGCGGCTAGACACATTAACGGAACCCGTACTTGGGCTACGTGGCAAGTGAGGTTATATTAATGGCACATTGGAGAGAGCAAGTTTAAGAGAGTACTTCATCATGAAACGTCTTCTTCTTGTGTGCCTGCTCGCGCTGTTGGCCACCCCGTTGGCCGTCTCGCAGGCGCAGAGTGGCCCATGCAGCCAAATCGATAGCCTTCCCGATTCCGTCGTGCGCATCGGTGTGGGCGACGGGACCGTCCCCGCGGGTGGCGTCTTCTGTACAGTCATCCACAACGGCAACGACTTCGTGATGTCGCCCGGCAGCATCGGCGACCTGGGCACGCTCCAACGCGGTGTCCTCGCCTCGGTGGATACCTTCGCCCTCGGTGCCGACGGCCTCCCCGCCGCCGCGACCTTCGCGCAGGAGGTACAGGTTTGCCTGCGGGGCACCGGCGAGTACATCTTCCTCAACGCTGCGAATACGCCGCGCGTTCCGTCGGCATTGCCTGCGATTACACGCACCATCGACGGCGCAGACTACACGTGTGCGCTCATCGGTAGCAGCGGCGTGAACGTCCTCGTCAACGGCGAGCCTGCCCCACGCGCCGAAGCTTTCGCCCCGGCTGCGGGCGCCCCGGCACCAGCCCCAACCACCGATGGTGAGGTCGTCCCCGCAACCGACGGCGAAACCGGCACCGTCACCGAACCGGTTGCGCCGGTCATCACGGCGGTGCAGCCCAACGGCGTACCGCTGACGAACTGCCGCGTTTCGACGACGGCCATCGTGCGCATCCGCGAGGTACCGGTGGATGGCCGCGTGCTCGGTCGGGTGCCGTTCGATGCACGCCTCACGGCCACCGAAGCGGTCGATGGCTGGACGCGCGTGATCTACCTCAACTTCCAGGGCTGGATCAGCAACGACTTCCTGATTCGTAGCGGCGACTGCGGCTAAACCCCACGGCCCCACCGCAAAAAACCCTCGGGCGAGGCTCAGCCCTCGCCCTTGCCCGCCAACTGTCGACAACATGGCTGCAAAGAGGGCACCATGAACCGAGAACTGTTCAATGACCTCGTCGAAATTGTCGTTCCATACGTCGAAAGCCCTGCGGAACGTGCCGCGCTGCTAAACCTCGCCCTGTACGAGGATGCCATCGTCAAGCAGATCAACACCAATGTCGCGCCAATCAATTTCGCACAGGACCTCGTCTTCAAGTGCCATCGCTACGGTAAACTCTCCGGCCACGTGCTTGCGGTCGTGGCTGTGCTCGATCACATCCGCAAAAACACAGGCGAGAACAAGCAGGTCGAAATCGATAAGTTGAGTTATGCGTATCGCCACTCGCTTGGGGAAGAGATCGCACCCGTAGACGGGGTGCGCATCCTCGAAGGTGAGCCAAGGGAAACCGTTACCCCGCTGCCGCAGCCCTCGAAAAACGACGAACTGCCGAACGACTACTACTATCTAAATCATACGTCGTTCCTGCGCCACGAAAAGCAGGAGGAGTTCCGGGCGAGGACGGGCGTCCGGCGCAACCACTACGACATCCACGTCATCGTCGATTCGTTCTACAACGGCGCCCTCGAACGTGTGGAGAAGGTTGAATACTATCTGCACAGGGCCTACCCACACAGTATCCAGGTCCGTACGGACTACCGCGACAAGTTCCTACTTAAAGAGCTAGCCAACGGCGAATACGTGCTGCAAGCCAAAGTATACGTGAAGGAAAAGGCCGACTTCGTACGGCTACAGCGGTACATCAGCTTGTGGGAGTCCGGTCCGCGGTTGCGGCTTTGAGCTAGCCCACTAAATGATGCCGCTCGTCAGCGCGATGGCGGCGGCCATACCCACCGTATCGCCGTGGAAGACGGCCATCGCCTCGCCGCGCTTTTTGTCGCCCATGTACACCCGGCGCGGCGTCTGTTCTAGCTGGAACACGATATGTGCTGGCCCGTGGCGGCTCTCGCCTTGCCAGATGCGCCCGGTGTTCTTCTTCTCGTCGATCTCGAACACCGCATCGGGCCGCCCGCCCACGCGCGTACCCGCCCATATCTGGCCGAAGTCGGTTTCGGCGTCATACGAGCACACGGCGTCGGGTCGCCCGTCGCTGGCTGGCCCCAGCCACACCTTACCCTGGCGGCTCTTCGCATCGAACTCGGTCACCGCTTCGACATCGCCGCCCTGTTTGTTGCCCAGCCACAACTCACCACGCGTGATGGGTGGCGGCTTCGGCTCGGCAGGCTTCAGCGCGGGCGCAGTCACGCGCATTACGCGGGTGATGCCCCCCGCCAAAAAGCCCGCGACGTCGGCGCCGTCTTCGGCGGGTTTGCCGATGAACACACCACCGAGCCTGCTGAGGATGTAGGCCACGCCCACCAACGCCAGCGCCGCCAACAAGCTGAAGAACGGCCTGCGCAGCACGATAATGATGATGAACACAATACCGACCAGCACCAACGCGCGGCGCAGCGTTATCCACTGCAAAAAGCCGCGCCACACCGCAATGAGCAGACTACGCACCTGCAACTTGGACACGAATGACCTCCGCGAGATTATGGCCTATGATGCGATACTCGTTGCCGAGCTTCAGTTGCAACGGCCCGTTGAAGGGTGCGCGGTGCAGCAGTTCGAAGCGCTGCCCCGGTGTGAGATGCAGCGCCGCGAGGTACTCCAGCCGGTCTGCCTCGCGAGTGACAACATGCGTGATACGGTAGTGTTGGCCAGCCTCGGCGTCGACGAGGAGCACATCGGCTTCCGCCGGTAGGGTGCCCTCAGGGCTGGGGATGGGTGCACCGTGCGGACTTGTCGCCGGGTTACCGGCCATCGTCTGCATCCGGTCTACCAGCACATCGCTTAGCGCACTGCCCATGCGCTCGGCTTCGGTGTGGACCTCGTGCCACTCCAGGCCCATCACGTTCGTCAAAAACGCCTCGGCGATGCGCTGCCGCCGCAGTTGCTTTAGCGCTTCGTGTGCGCCCGCATCCGTCAAACGGATGCCCTGGTAGCGCTCGTGGTCCAGCAAATTTAGGTCGCGCAATTTGGCGATCATCCGATTCACCGCAGGCGGACTCACATCGAGCGCCATCGCCAGATCGCTCGTCGTCACGAAGGCGTCGTCTGCGAGGGTTTCACTCAAATTGTAGATTTGCGCGAGGTATTCGCGCATGGTTGGGCTAAGTTGGTCGTCGCTCATCACCAGCCATTAGAACATACTGTCTACGGGCTGGGGTCTAGCTTACCATCCGTGCTCTAGCCGCGCAATGAGACGTTCCGGCATGTCGTACTGACGCATCCGATTTTGCACCGCGCCGATGTCGTAGGCGATGCGCCGATGCTCGAATGAGTCGTCTTCGAGGTTCATATTGGCGTTGGCGGCTT
>CAYSVE010000382.1:0-6040 GCA_964434365.1 uncultured Anaerolineaceae bacterium
TTGCCAACCTGCGCCGCACCCAGCAAGATGCCCAGGCGCAACACCTACTCGTGAAGCCCTTCAACTCCCACCAACTCCTCGATGCCGTTAATACCTTGCTGATGCCTGCACACACCTGACAGTCCGGTCATAACGTTTGACTAAGAGCCTTGTGATAAGCTAAAATCAGTGTTGAGCACCAAGCACCAGGATTTGCCAATGTCACTCATCCTGACAGTCGACAACATGAAGATCAACAACGACTTGATTATCGATTGCCTGGACCGCACCGGCCATGAGATTGCGGCGGTCGAAAGCGGGGCCGCAGCCCTCGACTACATCCGGGATCGCGAGGTCGACCTGTTCATCCTCGATGTGAGTATGCCCCAGATGGATGGCATCGCCCTCAGCAAGCACATCCGCGCCGACGACACCCACGGTAACAAGCCCATCATCCTCATGACCGCGCTGTACTCCGGCAATAAAAACGCGATGATGGAAGAGGCGCAGGCCACGGCCTTCATCAATAAGCCCTTCAGGGCAAAGCACCTGCTGGACACCGTGGCCGAACTGCTGAGCGCCCCCGCCAACGCCTGAAGCCCCAACGCCGATAATTTTCATATGTTGCGCAGAGGTTTTTCCTACATCGGCGCGCTAAATTGAGGGCAACGATCAAATTTAGCGAAGGAGCTTGCGCAAAATGAGTTACCTAACTCGCCGTAACCCGATTCGTGAAATGGTGGATATGCAGCGAACCATGGACCGCATCTTCGATGACGCGTGGCGGTCCTTCCAACCGGCTGCGAATACCCTCCCGCTCGATGTCCATGAAAGCGAAAGCGGCTACGCCGTGCTGGCCTCGCTGCCGGGCCTGGCCGCAGACGACATCGACCTGAACTTCCACGACGGCGCGCTGACCATCGGCGCGGAACTGGCCGAACCGGAGATCAACGAAGGGGTGCGCGTGCTGTTGCAGGAGCGCGGCTACGGCAAGGTTAGCCGTACGATCACGCTCGGGCAGCCCGTCGACGCCGAAAAGATCGAGGCGCGCTACGAAAATGGTGTGCTCATGCTCTCCATCCCTAAGGCCGAGGGCAGCCAACCGAAGCGCATCAGCATCAACAAGAGCTAAGCGCACCTTAACCCTGCCTTGCCTGCGTGCCCCCGTCGATTGCGGCGGGGGTTTTGCATTTAGTTAAAAAGTACCAAAGAATTTACGGAATTCGCCGTATCTTTTGGTATGACGCGGGGTTGTATTGGGGTGACGTTTGTTTGTTCGCGTGCTTCGTCTATACTCAGTGGAAAAAACGGGTGAAGTGAAACCATGACCGATCTACCCTTCGAACTGAAGAAGCTCCCACCTTCGGCGCTGGATGTGCTGCGCTATTTCATCGAGGAAGAAAACGAACTCGCGGACGACATCGACATTATGGATGGCGCAGACCTCAGCGAGCGCAGCTTCAGCAAGGCCATCAAACGCCTTGTCACACGCGGCTACGCCTCGATGACGCCGGATCGGCTGTATCAACTGACCGACAAGGGCGTGGCGCTCGCCGGGCAGTTGCAGGAGTTCGACGGCGACAGCCCGGCCCCGGCCCGCGCAGTGGCCCCACCCCCCGCGCCCGAACCGGAACCGGTAACGGTCGTGCGGCGGATGGTGGTCGTCGTGCCTACGCCACTCGTCAAGGACGAGGAAACCCAGGTGTACCTGGGCCTCGATGCAGGCGAGGAAGTCGACGAGCAGTTGGTCGTCCGCGTGAATGTGGTTAACGGCATGCCCGATAACCCCATCGAAGTAACGCTGAGCGCCAACGGGGGGCCTCACCACACGCGTTTCGCCGTAACGGCGGGCAACTTCGACAAAGTTCGGCTGCGGATGCAGGCCTTCCAGATGGGGCCAAACCCAGACGATATCGAAGTCGCGGGTGGCATGTATGTCGATATAGACGTCACAGGTAAAGCAAACGAAGGCGGCGAACTCACCGCCTACGGGACCAACGTGTCCATCACAGGGTAAAGCGTCTCCATCGACAGGAAGAAACTATGACAACGACCTCTGCCAAGCTAAAGCAAACCTCTGGGGTTAAAGACCAGTACTATATTCCATACCCGCGCAATACGATCGCGCGGCACATTTTGCGGTTCATCGGGCGGGTGCTGGCGTTTTTGCTCCTGCGCCTTACCATACGGGGCCGCGAGAACTACCCCAAACAGGGGCCGGTGATTTTGGTTGCGAACCACGTCGCGTTCATCGAGGGTATCCTCATGGTCATTTACCCGCCTATGCAGGCGGAGTTCATGGCGACGGGTGATGTGCCGCTAGAGCCGAAGTTCGCGTGGTGGGCCAACCGCTATAAGTACGTCACCGTCAAGCGTGGCAGCATGGACCGCAAGGCGATGGGCCAGGCGCTCAGCATTTTGGAGCAGGGCGGGGCCGTGATTATGTTCCCTGAGGGGGGCATCTGGAATAAGACGCTCAGCGAGGGGCGCAGCGGGGTTGCATGGCTTAGCGCCAAGGCGAACGCGCCCATTTTGCCCATCGGCTTTGGGGGCACCGGGCGCGCCGTCGCGCGGATCTTCCGCTGGCAGCGCCCGCGCGTAGAGATGAACATCGGCAAGCTCATCCCACCCATCCAGGAGAAGGTGCCCGGCAAAACCCGCAAAGAGGCGCTCGCCGACGGTGCACGCCGCGTGATGGTCGCCATCGGCGACCTCATCCCCGAGTTCGAGAAGAAGCACCACAAGATCGTCGAAGAAGAATCGTTCGAGTTGCGCTTTGCGCTGGAACCCTCGGCGAACGGCAGCACACCGCAGTTCGAAAACGCCGAGGCGCTGGCGAAGTTCTTTCACCGCCCGCGCTTGCTCGATGCGATGCGCCGCAACCTCGAAATGCCGGTCGGCCCGCTCGAAAACCTCCGCGACGAGCGCGACCCGGCCAAGTTCGCCGAAGCGACCGCGTCCATCCTCGACTACCTCGAGGAGAACCCGTACTTCTTCACCTATCGCTTCGGCAACGATGAGGGCCACGCGATGGAAGCCGCTATCCGCGAGTTGCACGACGTCGTAAGCACGGCGGCCAAGGACAACTACGGCGTACATATTCAGCCGGTACGCCGCTATCGTATGGAAGGCGAGACCGAAACGCAGGTCGACGACTACCCGCGCGAAGTGCTCGATATCTAGCGCGCGTCGCAAAATTAAGCGCACCCTCGGGGCGCGGATGCCGGTCATCCGCGCCCTTTTGGTTTGCCGCCTCAACTTGTCCCCGCATGGAACGAACGTTACAATACTGCCAATTGTTCGTCTCAGAGAGTATTCGATGAGCACCATTTTCGAAAACCGTGAGGCGTGGACGCAGGTCTACGAGTCCGATTGGTTGCCCCATTACACCGAAACGGGCGAAATCAACTGGAAGCTCTACCAGCGGCCACGCAACAAAACCAAGCTCAGCGGCGCAGCCGTCGACCTCAGCCAGGCCAAGCTGCTGCTGATTTCGTCGGCGGGCGGCTACCTCGAAGCGACGCAGGAGCCGTTCGATGCGCCAACCCAACTCGGCGACTCCAGCGTGCGCCAAATTCCACAAAGTACACCGTTCGACGCGATCGCCTACGCCCACGAGCACTACGACCACACCGCTGTGAACGCCGACCCGCAGGTGTTGGTACCGCTTCGGCATTTGGAGGCGCTGGTCGAGGAGGGGGTTATCGGCGAGTTGGCCGAGCGGGTCATCAGCTACCACGGCTACCAGCCCGATGCCCGCCGCACCGAAGACGAAACCGTACCGGAGATCGTCGGTTTGGCGAAGGAGATGCAGGTCAACGCTGCGCTACTGGTCCCATCCTGACCGCTCTGCGCTCAGTCCGTGGGACTGATAGCCCGTGCACTCGAAGAAGCAGGTATCGCCACCACGCTTACAAGCTGGAACGCTGGCGTCACCCGGTTGACGAACCCGCCGCGCGCGACGTTCACCAAGCTCAAACGGGGCGCGACCCTCGGCCAGCCGAACGACACCGCCCAGCAGATGCGTGTGCTCCGCGCCACGCTCGATTTGCTGGCGCAACCTGCCCCGCAAGACCCCATCTACCTGGAAGAAGAATCGGCAGACGCGTAAGTTAGCCACGGGCGGGCACGATTCGAGATCATGCCCGCCTGTAGCCACGATTTATTCTGTCGCGGCGGCTTCCGCCTCGGCTTCGGGTTCTGGCGTGGCCTCCACCACACACGGGTTCGTCAGCGTGCCGATGCCATCGATGCTCACCTCGACCGTATCGCCATCCTTGAGGAAAACTGGCGGCTTGCGCCCCGCACCCACCCCGCTGGGGGTACCCGTCATCAGCACGTCGCCGGGTTCCAGCACGAAACTCTGCGAACAATAGCTAATCAGCTTACGCACACTGAAGATCATATCCTTCGTGTTGGCATCCTGCATCACCTCATCGTTGACCTTTGTCGTGAGGTGCAGCGCCTGCGGGTCGTCGATTTCGTCGCGGGTGACGATGACCGGCCCCAAAGGGCAAAACGTGTCGAGGCTTTTGCCGCGTGTCCACTGTTTGTCGATCTTCTTTTGCAGGTCGCGGGCGGTCACATCGTTGGCCACGGTGTAGCCAAACACAAAATCGAGCGCGTCGTCTTCGCCGACAGCCTTCGCCCGCTTGCCGATGATGACCGCGAGTTCCACTTCCCAGTCCACCTCAGTCGTGATGTCCTCGCGCCATGTAATCGGGTCGTTCGTGCCGATAACTGCGCTGGGGAAAATGGAAAAGATGAGCGGGCGCTCTGGGGCATCGCTGCCCATTTCGTTGGCGTGTTCGCTGTAGTTCTTGCCAATCGCAACGATCTTCGGCGGGCGCAGCGGCGCGAGCAACCGCACCTCATCCAGCGGAATGCGCTGTGGGGCGGTGCTGGGCGTAACGCCGCGCTGCACGATGGTGCGCACATCGGCGGGCCACGTCACCGGGCGGATGGTGTCGCCCTCTAATACGCCGGGGCTTGAGGCTCGGTTTTTGTAGCTGTAGGTCACAAGACGCATCGGATTGAACATCCTTTCTTTGGGATAAATTTGGGATAATTTGCCATATCTTGAAGCAAACGCTCCAAAAAGTGCTAGGTCATCACGCGGCCACTACTCACCGCCAACCTGAAGTCGGCATAGTCGCGCTCTACCTGTTGGGTGTAGGTACGGGCGTGTTGCAGCACATCGCCGTGCCAATCGGCACCGGCTGCCGCAAACGCGATAAGGTCGTCGGCTGTGGCGCTGCCGCGCCATCCACTGCTACGGAGTTGACCCCATGCCACCACCTGACCGATATCCACAAGCAGATCGCGCAGGTCGTCTGCGTCGTCGATGTCTTCCATCTTCACCTTGTCGGCGTAGGGTTGCAGTTCGCGCAGCGCATACGGCACGCCATCGAGCGTGAGCGCGGCTAGCAGTGCCGGGGGCCGCGCGGGGATGCGCGCCTGCAACGCCACGACGCGCGCGGCGTCGTTTTGCCAGGGGGGTTGCGCCACATGGTTGGCAACCACGCTCGACGCGATTTGCTTGAGGTCTAGCAAATAGTTTTTGTTCGGCGAGCCGTTGCCCTCCACAAGGATGATGTAGCGCGAAACCCCCAAACTGCCCACCCCCGCGTACCGGTTCGCAACGTCGAGCACCTCGTAGAAGTCTGGGTCGGGTTGGGTGAGTCGCCACTTGTCGATGAGGGTGGTTACGGCTTCGCGCTCCTCGGCGGTGAGGGGGTAGTTGCCCTTCTCGCCGATGTGGCAGTGGCGGCGGTCCTTGTTTTTATCGGTGCGTTCTTTGAGGAAGTCCTTTCGCTTGCGCTTCTTGAGTTCCTTTAGCTGCTTGCGAACCACACCCTCTGCCGTTTTCCGCTCGATGGTATAGGCCGGGCCGTGCAACAGGGCCGTGGAGTAGCTTTCGAGCAAAGCGACGCACATGTCCTCGCGCTCGGTAGCGCCGTAGCCCATTTCATCGAGCGCGAGATGCACACTCGTGAGCAACCGCGCGAGGTCCCAGGTGGCCGGGGCCAGCGCGCCCTCGTCGAAGTCGTTGACATCGAAG
>CAYSVE010000383.1:0-6035 GCA_964434365.1 uncultured Anaerolineaceae bacterium
CGCTGGGCAAGAACTTAAGCTGACGAGTAGCTCGGGCGCGGCGGGTGCCGTGGCCGCGGTCATCACCGATGCTGACGGCAATCTCGTCGCACAGGGTGTCGATGAACTTGGCGGCGGTGCACTCATTGTCGAGAACATTGGCCTCGAAGCCACGGAAAGCTACTTCATCACCGTACTACCCGCAGACGGTGCATCGATCGAAGCCACAATCGACTTTACGATTTCCTTAGCTATCGAGTCTGGCCCCATCGCAGCCGAAGGCGAGGAAACGGAGGCTACTGAAGAAGCCATCGTGGAAGCGACCGAAACAGCACCCGAGGTTGCTGCCGAGGAACCCACGCCAACAGTGGAATTCGCCGACGGAGTTGAGCCAACCGAGGAAACGGTTGTGCAAAGCCCCGCTACAGCGGTACCAACAACTGCTCCGCCCGCCATTCCTACAGATTTCGGCATCGCCGACGTATTGACGGCAGGCGGCATCCAAATCGCACTGACGTGGAACACCACCTCGGACCTCGACCTGGAAATCCGTGACCCGCGTGGGGCCAGCCTCTACTGGACAACCCCAACCACATTCGAAGGCGGTACGATCGGCGGGGCAGTTGGTGGTGCCGAAAACGTACAGGGCGTAAATGTGAACGGCGCTTGCGAAACCTTCTCAGCAGACTCACCGACTGAGGCAGCATCATGGGCACCGGGCGCGGTTCCGGCGGGCAGCTACGAAATACTCGTTTACTACCAACAGGATTGCGAGGGCATCGGCGAAGTGCCCTTTACCATCACAACCCTCGTCGATAGCACGCCGGTTGGTCCAATCCAGGGTACACTTCAACCGGGCGGCGTGTTTATCACCAGTTTCTCCATCGATGCGAACGGCAACGTGACCACGCGTGAGAGTGGCCGTTATAGTGGCTTCTTCGCGGGTTCGCCGCCCGAACTCATTAGCACCGCCCAAACGATTGCAGTCGACAGCTCGGTGACCGGCGCAGTGACCAGCCAACAGCCCTTCGTGGCGTACAGCTTCCCTGCGACGACAGGTGACATTATCACCGCAACGATGACCGCTAACGACGGTTCGCTAGACCCGCTACTCGCCCTGCTCGACCCGTCCGGTAACCTTGTCGAAATCAACGACGACGACGACTTCACGGGTACGCTCAACTCCGCACTGCGTAATGTGCAAATCCCGACGGATGGGACCTATACCCTCGTCGCGTCGCGGTATGGTCAAAACGTCGGCGGTACCGAGGGCAACTTCACACTCGCGCTTAACGGCCAGGCAACGGTCACTGCCGATACGTCGATTCTCGACCAATTGCTACTGCCCCAGGGCATCATCGAGGTGAGTTTGCAGTGGCCCACCAGCGCAGACCTGCAACTCCTCGTGCGTGACCCTGCCGGTGATGCGGTATTTGATGATGTACCGTCAATCATCAGCGGCGGCGTACTCGGGGCCGACGGCAACGTCGGTTGCCGCGCGCCGTCGCAGGTACCCTCCGTTTCGTACATCTACTGGCCGGAGGGCACACGTTTGCGCCCCGGTACTTACGAGATCGACGTGTGGTTCCAGGATTCCTGTGGCGACACCTCACCGGTAACCGCCGACCTCGCTGTAGAGATTCAGAATACGACCATCGTCGCCGATAGCTTCAACCCGTTGCCCAACGACCACTACATCACCACCTTCACAATAGGGGTCGATGGTGCAGTTACGCGTGGGCCAGGTGGCATCGCTGGCGGTGTGGAAACGATCAATTTCCAGCAAGACCTTGCCACCGCCCCTGTGCTGAACCCCGGTATCCCCGTCAGCGGATCGATCTCCGACGATAACCGCTTCGACGTGTACGTCTTCCAGGGTACAGCCGGGCAGGTCGTGAGCTTGCGGATGCAGGCCAATGCGGGCACCTTGGATACGCTTCTTTTCCTCGTAAGCCCAACCGGCATCGAACTTGCCGCAAACGATGACTCGGAACCCGGTGTCACCACGGACTCGCTCATCAACGAGTTCACACTGCCAAGCGACGGGCAGTATATCGTTATTGCCACCCACTATGGGACGGTTTTCGGCGGAACTAACGGCGTTTACGATCTCACATTCTCGCGCTTGAACTAACCCCAAAACGCGCTAGAATATCGGGACAGCCTAATTAGGCTGTCCCCTTTTTTGTCTCGCCACCAGTTGTGAGAACGTGATGCGTCGACCATTGGATTATCGCTTGTGGCCCATGACCGTGCTCCTTGCGATAACAGCCTGTGCCCCACTACCCGCTTTGCGCAATGCTAGCATGTTACAAGATACCAGTTTGGTAACGGGCGAACCGTGTTTGGCCCCTTGCTGGCAGGGCATAACCCCTGGCGAAACCGCGTGGCGCGATGCGCTAGTCTTCCTGGAAGATACCGATGAGTATACGGAAGTGACACCGCGCCTCATCGGCGAAATTACCCCCGACGAAGAGGTTGCCACATGGCGGCAGGTCGGCGGAGAGGTATGCTGCCAGGTGAGCACCCGCGACGGCGAAACGGTGAGCGTCACCTTTTTGCGGCTCGCCCCGGATATGACATTGGGCGAGGTGATCGAGGCATATGGTGAACCCGCCTACCTCACAGCAAACGACTACAAACCAGAGGAAGCCGTTCTTAACAT
Source organism: uncultured Anaerolineaceae bacterium (assembly GCA_964434365.1). GTDB lineage: Bacteria > Chloroflexota > Anaerolineae > Aggregatilineales > Phototrophicaceae > CAYSVE01. The sequence goes on from CAYSVE010000383.1 coordinate 2,645, forward strand.
CGTCTTCCCAGAACATTCGCTTTTAGTTGTCGTATTTATGGCAGGTTTAGAGACAGGGGAGATACAGCCCGAAAACGAAATAATCGGTGCAGTGCTGACGACACCTGAGGACATCGAGCAACTCGTTCAGACTTCTGAACTTTACACCTGGGATGGCTACGGCAGTTACCAGGCGTACGCCCAATCGGGCTTCGACGTCACACCCAGCGTGACAATCACACCCAGGCCCGATGAACGCTAGATAACTTTTTGCCAGCAGCACCTTGATTTAGGATAGACTTAATTTTCGTCGTGAGTACTGCTACGAAGTAGAAGGAAAGTTCACATGAGTTCAGAAGAGAACACCCCCGAAACCCAGGAACAAACGCCGGTCGTGGAGGAAACCCCGACCGAGGTACCGGTCGCAGAGGCCGAAGCGGAAGCACCGGTCACTGAGGCCGAGGTCGAAGCTGACGCACCGGTCGCTGAGGCCGAGGTCGAAGCTGACGCGCCCGCCACTGAAGCCGCAACCGAAGCGCCCGCTGCCGAGGTCGAAGCTGACGCACCCGCCGCTGAGGCCGAAACCGAAGCTGACGCACCCGCCGCTGAGGCACCGACCGAAGAAGCTGCCCCGGTAGCGCCTGCTGCAACCTCTATCGATGACCTGCGGGTTGGCATGGAATTCCAGGGTAAGGTCAAGGCTATCGAGCTATATGGTGCCTTCGTCGACATTGGCATTGGCAAAGATGCGCTGCTGCACATTTCGCAGCTTGGGCAAAGAGACGTGCGCAACGTCGAAGACGTTGTGAAGGCCGGCGAAACGATTACGGTCTTCGTGCTCAAGGTCGACAAAGGCAGTGGGCGCGTTGCACTCTCGCTGGAGAAACCACCGGAGATGCCTTGGAACCAGGTCCGCGAGGGTATGAGCGTCACTGGCACCGTCGTGCGCATCGAGAGCTTCGGCGCATTCGTCGACATCGGTGCTGAGCGCCCCGGTATGATTCACGTTTCCGAACTGGCTAGCGGGATCGTGAATTCAACAGAGGATGAGGTGAGCATGGGCGACGAAATCACCGCGAAGGTCATTAAGGTAAATCGGCGCAAGCGCCAGATCGACCTGAGCGTCCGCGCACTTGAGGAAGAAGAGGCCGCACAGGAGATGGCGGCTGCGGTTGGCGACGACGAAGAGGAAATGCCGACTGCGATGGAGCTTGCCCTGCGCCGCGCGATGGAAGAAGCCCGCGAAGATGCCCGCGCCGTCTCGGAGAAATCCACGAAGGCGAGCAAGAAGCGCAAGAAGGACCTAGATTCCATTTTGGATCGCACCCTGCGCGACCACTCCAACAATTAACAACAAAAGCCTGCCACGATGGCAGGCTTTTCAATTCATTTTTCTATCGCTCTTTTGTGCACGCCGTTACTCAACGGCTTCGGGTGCCCTGAAGAAGCGTACCAGTTGCGCCGTAACCAGCACCATAATCACGGTGATGTTGGCTTCGTGTGCAAGGCACCATGCACAGTAGGCTTGCAACCGAAACGCCTGCAAATACACCAGCCACATACTGTACATCCACGCGAACAGCGTCACGCCAAAGATGAGCAGCAGTGCATTGTCGCGCATGAACTCGCCTCGATTCATCGTGAGGAAGAGCGCGCCGATTACGATGTAGGTACAAAAGCCAAGGAACGCGATCGGAATACCGCCCCACACTTCCGAATAGACGCTGTTCTGCACAGCGCTACAATTGAAGATTTCGCCACCACCGCACACAATCGGTGTGTTGGTGAACTTCACATAGGAAAGATACCCGCTGATACCTAGCCCAAGCACAACGAGTGCCAGGCTCGCAATACGCAGCATGGGGAAGTTTTGTGCTGGCGCCGCTGCGGGGATTGCGGCAGGTTGCGTCGACATAACAACATTATCCTATTCTTACTGACCTAACCTCTACGCGCCCATTATAAAGCCTGAGCCCCGCTTTCGCGTAGGGCCGCCAACAGCTTCGGCTTATCGACCATGCGCCACTCAGAGCCGTCGAGCTGATGCATCACGACCCCGTGCACATACTGGTCATCGGACGATTGATTCCACTGCTTTACGTACGCATAAACCCGTGCAATCCAACCGGCAGCATCCTCGTCCCAACCGATTCGTCCATCGGACTGGTACTGATGATTGGCCTCCGTGATGACGATCGGAATACGCGACCACGCATCGCCCACATTGTAAATGGCCTGGGCTAACGGTTCCCACATCTTAAAGCCGCGATATTGCCACTCCAACGGCGCTTCCTGGAACATCTCCTCGCGACCGGCATCGTGTTGCGCCGCGTACGAGTAGGCGTGTAACGCGAAAAAATCTGGCCGTTTGATGAGCTTGAGCAACCGCCGCCAGTAATGCAGCGGCACATCGCCCTCCGCCCGTTCCCCTTTGAGCCAGTTTTCGGTATTTGTGCTGTCGATGGCAGGTGGGGCCAACAAGACGGGCTGTGCAACTTCGTCCCGAACTGCGTTGAAAATTTCCGCGACACGCTCCGGCTATATTGGGGTACCGATGTCTGTGGGGCCTACGTAGTCGTGATTCTCGTGTGCGCAGTTTGGCTCGTTGCCAATGACGTGCCCCCACACCCCCTTGCTCGTGCTAATGCCACGCACAACCCAATCGATAAACTTTGCGTCATGCTGGGGGTTGCCGAAGGTACCCTCACCACCATCCAGCACCGAGAGGCTGTGGTTCCAGCACGCAACCACACGGATTCCCTCGGCGGCGGCTTCGCTAAAATCGACAGTTGGTGTGTCGTCGAGGTTGCCATTGCTATACACCTTCTCGACAGCCCACGCCTTGACCCCTTGTTCCAACCAATAGGCGGCAGCACCCGGACCGTGCAGCCCCCGCAACGGATAGTTCGGCCTGTGAAGAGCAGCGGCCTTCACCTTGGCCTGAAAATTTGGTGTGCGGATAAGCGTTTCGGTGACAGATGATGCATTCGCAACATGCTGTGGATACGCATAGATTTTGGGTGGCGACGGTTTCAACACCGTTGCCGGGTTAATCGTATCGTTGTAGAACTTCACCTCGCGCAGGTCTTCCGTTTCGAATACGGTTTCGCCAGCGTGGGTCGCTCCTGTCTTGCGGACGAGGAGACGCAATTGTGGCCCGCTTAAACTACCCGATTCGCCCACTTTGCCGATGATGTCGCCGGTGCGCACCTTTTGCCCCATTTCGACATTTGCGCTGCTTAAATGGCAGTATATTGTTTCGTATTTGGCTTCTTCCGCGACATGCTCGACGTGGATACGGTTGCCGTATGGGCGCACATCACCTTCGATATCGACTGCTACCACGACACCATCCATACAGGCAAACACATCATCGCCATAAGCCGCTGCGATGCTAATGCCGTCGTTTCCC
>CAYSVE010000384.1:0-6009 GCA_964434365.1 uncultured Anaerolineaceae bacterium
CAGATGATTGTGCCATCATCGTTATAAGGTGAGTCTCTCATCGGCCCCGGTCTCCTTAAACCTACCTGTATCGTGTAAATAGTTTGTTAGCAGAAAACGATTATCGGTTAAATTGATTTTTGGTTTGGAAATTGTGATTTTATGTGGTTTTTACGTCTCGGACGCATACCGTCACAGGCAGACTATCCAAACCATCGATAATCGATAACGTTAGAAACGAAAGCGTACGATCGCCCGAAGCCGCCCAAAACGCAAGCGATCGTTGGAGCGCAGGGGCACAGCGACGTTGGGCGCGAGTCGCTCACCCTGTAGGTATGTGCCGTTCGTGCTGTCCATATCCTGGATCATAAGGTTGCGATCCTGAACAAACAGCATCGCGTGGCAACGGCTAATGCCCATCGTCCCGTCATCGAAGCGACGCAGGTCGATATCTGGGCGAAGGCCGCCGCTCTCACCCTGTCGTCCGATAATCATGTCGCCGGTCACAGGCAAAAGGAAGTAGTGGTCCTTCGTGCGGGCGTTCTCGAAGTCGAAGGCAACCTGAAGATGGTTTTGCACCCGATCTGCGAGGCGTGGAGGCAGGGTTGTTGGGTCTGGCAATTTTGCATGGAGCCGGTTCGTTTGCAGGTAGTTTACTTCCACCAGCAACTCGCCACAGGTATGGCAGGTCAACTCCCCAACGCGGTTCCGCGTGTGGCAGTTTGGGCACCGTACGTGTGTGATTGCATGTTTGGATGTCATCGTTTGTCGATTACCCCCTCGTTGTTGGATTGTTTCACCATTGCCTCTATTATATCGAAATGGTGTGGAATGTGGTCGGGTAAAATGTCCTATTTTGTCTCGTCCGGTAGGGCGATGCGCAGTGCGTCGGCTACCGATCGACTGTCGATTATGCTGAGATTACCCGGCACGCCCTCCACCTTACGGCGTGTTTTGGGCACTAAGGCACGCTTAAAGCCTAGTTTGGCCGCTTCGGAGAGCCGCGCACCGAGTTGGCTCACGGCGCGTAACTCACCGCTCAGGCCCACTTCCCCTACTAACACCATATCTGCCGGAATGACGCGGTCCAAATAGCTCGATGCGATCGAAATCGCCATCGCGAGGTCGCTCGCCGGTTCGGTGACCTTCATGCCGCCGATGACGTTCATGAAAATATCGTGCTCGTGCAGTTTGAGGCCCACACGCTTGCTCAACACCGCGCTGATGAGCAATAGCCGGTTGAAATCCACACCATTGGGTGTGCGGCGCGGGTTCCCGAACGATGTCGGGCTGGTAAGGGCCTGCATCTCGACGAGTAGCGGGCGGGTGCCCTCCATCGTCACCGCAATGGCACTGCCGCTTGCGCTGATGACGCGCTCCGCCAAAAACGCCTCGCTCGGGTTGGTGACCTCCACCATGCCGCCCTGTTGCATCTCGAAGACACCAACCTCGCTCGTGGCGCCAAAGCGATTTTTCACGCTGCGCAGCAGCCGAAACGCCTGAAACGGGTCGCCCTCAAGGTAAAGCACGGTGTCGACGATGTGCTCCAGCACCCGTGGCCCGGCGATACTGCCTTCTTTGGTCACATGGCCCACGAGGAACACGCTCACACCGCTGCTTTTGGCGAGGGCCTGCAACCGCCCGGCACATTCACGGACCTGGCTCACATTCCCCGGTGACGATTCGAGGTCATCGGTGTACGTCGTCTGGATCGAGTCTACGATGAGCACCGCCGGGTCGATCGTCTGCACATGTTCGAAGATATTGCCCAGGTTGGTTTCGGTGAGCAGGTACAGGTCATCGGCACCCAGGCCGAGCCTGTCGGCCCGCATTTTAATCTGCCGGGCGCTTTCCTCACCGCTGACGTACAACACCCGCCCGATTTCGTTCGCGAGCAGCGCACTTACCTGCAACAGCAACGTCGATTTACCCACCCCAGGCGAACCACCCAACAGCACGATGCTCCCTGGCACGATGCCACCACCCAGCACCCTGCTGAACTCTGCAACCGGGAGGTAGTAGCGCTCACCGACCTCGGTGCTCACTTCGGCGAGTTTTTGTGGCTGGTTGCGCATCCCGGTCGATTGCACAGTGCGCGCGTTGGTTTTGTTGTTTTTGCGCTGCACCTCTTCGGTGACTTCGTTCATCGTGTTGAACTCGCCACAGTTGGGGCAGCGCCCAAACCACTTGGGGGCCTGGTAATTGCAATTACTGCAAACGAACTTCGTTCGCGTTTTTGCCATCGGGTTGTCCTGAACGGGTGTGCTAGAACCGTATTGTATCACGGTTGCCCACAGAAATTGTGACGGTGCGGTAAAATATGTGTAAACCATCCCTGAGTAATTGATGGATTGTGGAGGCGGTACTGTTGACAGCATCGGTACAGACCGAGGTAATGGAAGCTGGGCACCTCATCAAAATGACGTGGGGCGAAGTGGCCACGGCGGATGATATGCGTACGGCCTTCGATGATCTCATCGCCGCGTTAGATCGCGCCCCGCACTTCGTGTTGGTGGACCTGAGTAACAACCAGCAGATGAACGTTAGCCGTACGGTCTTCGAGGCCATTCGCGCGTACCGCCATGCCAATTTGCGGCGGTGGCTCGTCGTCGGTGCGAACGACATCGCGCGGACGGTAGGGGCTACGCTCGCGACGCTCACGGCGCGGCACAACATCATGTGGTTCGACACCGTCGACGAAGCCGTTCGCTATGCCGATATGCATCGATTTTGAGCCTCACCAGAAATTGGTCAATTTCGATCAAACCACCGACTGCCCAGGCTGCTACCTTAAGGGTGCTGATGTGAGGAGATAACCATGACGCCAGTCGAGCAAGCCATCTGGTTTATCGAAAGCCACCACGCCGAAGCCATCACGTTCGAAGACGTTGCAGAGGTTGCCGGGGTATCGACCTATCACCTGGTGCGTGCCTTCGGTGCAGCGACCGGGTACTCGGTCATGCGGTAAGCCAAGCCTGGAACGCGATTTGGAATCACTGGTTGCCCGCGTCGGAGTATGAAGCTACGGAGGCACCCACATTCGATTACTATGGCCAGCGCTTCGACCCGGTAACAGGCAATGGCGGCTTCGAAATCTGGGTGCCGTTGACGTAACGCTACGCGGTGACCGCGGTCTGCTCGCCTTCTTCGGGCATGGGGCGAACGGGCGCGGCGTTCTCGGGGTGGCGGGCGGTACGCCCAGCGTAGACCTCCGCCAGCACGGTGAGGTCTGCGGCGAAGTCGCCGGTGGGGTGCAGCAACGGCCCGATGCCCACAACCTTATTCGCATAATCGAGATAGCCGGGCATAAGCGGAATCTTCGCCTTCTCCGCGACATAATAGAAGCCGCGCTTCCAGCCGGGGGTGTAGGTGCGCGTGCCCTCCGGCGCGATGAGCAACAGAATTTGGTCGGTATCGCGGATGGCCTTCAACATGCCCTTAAGCGCCTTCAGCGGTGCGCTGCGGTCGATAGGAATGCCACCGAAGGCGGGCATCAGTGCACCGAGGATCGGAATCTTAAATAGCGATTCCTTCGCGACCCAGCGCGGCAGCCGTCGGTGCCTGCATGCCCAATAGAACACGACCGCCATATCGAGATTGGCGGTATGTGGCCCCGCAACGAGAATTGCCTTAGGGGCTTCGGGTGGGGGGCCTTCGATGCGCCAACCCAACAGCCGCTCGAACACGAAAATCCACAACGGGCTTACCACCCGCAAAACGAAGAAACGACCCATCGTTACTGACCCTCCATGTAGGCCAACAGGGCTTCTTTTGCGTGAGCGTACATCGCCGTTTCGATCTCTGCCAGGGTGTAGCGCGGAATGTGGTTCCACAGGTTGCGCTGCATCTGTGCCGGGTCGTCGAGCATATCGCGGAACTCGCTTACCGGGCGGTCCACACGCTCAGCGAAAATTTCGAGCGTTTGGCTGTGCCCGCCGGGGCGTATCTGCTCGTGGATGAGGTCGCGCCAACCGATGAGGACATCATCGGGCAGGAAGGGTAGCCAGTTGTTCGGCTGTACGTGTCGAATGTCGGCTGCGCCCCACGGCTCCAGGTTTGCGAGGTCGCGCTCGTCCATGTGCGAAAGCAAGATGTGTAGCACAAAAAACCGACTCTGACGGCTCTCGCCCCACTCGCTATTGGCAAAGTGTGGACCCAGCATGTTGACGGTCCATACTTCGTCGGTGGCCAGGTGGGCGACATACCCCGCCACGAATGCCCGTAGCGCGGGGTCGGACGGTGAGCGTAGCTGGGGATGTTGCTGGAGCATGGTGCGCCACGGATGATCGAGCATGGGTTCGTCGTATGCGTAGAAGTGCGTCGTTTTGCGTGGCTCGGGCACATCGGGGCGGGCATCCGCCGCGACGCTGCCTAACACATATGCCGGGCGTTGCGCGACCAGCGCTTCGGTTGTCGTTGGGGGCAAATCCTTCAGCAGGCGTTGGGCGATTGCAAGGTGTGAGAAGGGTGTGGGCATAAGTCCGCAGGCAGCGATGACAGCATTGCCCCGATTATACGGCTAGTCTGCGAAGAACCCAAAATCGACATAGCAAGTATCGCCCTCGGTGCCGTGTGCTTTGAACACGAAAACCCCGGGGTTAATGCGCTTCATACGCTTTTTCAGCGTGTTCCACTGGCTTTTGCTCGGCTCGGTGTGGCCCGGCTGTAGCGTGAAGTAGCCCGTCGCGAAGGTCGCACGGTAGTAACCCCCTGCCTGCTGCTCGACGGCCTGTAAAACGCTCGCCCCGAAGACGGTTTCGGCAAAACCTTGGACATAGTCATCGGGCGGTTGGCGGAAGTCCGGTAGGTCGGTCATAGCGGGGCCTCGGTGTGTGCATGGCTGAGTATGTCTCGTAGGGCCGCTTCGGCGTGTGGAAAGTGAAACTCATATCCCGCATCCAGCAGCCCCTTCGGCAATATGTGTTGGCTATCGAGCACTGTGGTTGCCATCTCACCCATCGCCAATTTGAGCGCGACCGCTGGCACAGGGATAATCGGGGTGCGGCCACGCACGCGCGCAACGACCTCCATGAAGGCTTCGTTGGTGAGTGGGTTCGGTGCCACGAGGTTGAACGGCCCCTGGGCGCTGTCGTGCTTCAGCAGGTATCGTATCGCAGCCGCCACGTCGTGATTGTGTACCCACGGAAGCCATTGCGTGCCCGGCCCCAGGCGCGAGCCGAACAGGTTCGCCGCCGCCAGGAAGGCCGGTAGGGCACCACCCTGCTGATCCAACACGATGCCGACCCGCAAGATGGCGGTTCGCACCGATAAACTCGCTGCTGCGGCTTCCCAATCGACGCAAACCTGAGCGCGCCAGTCATCGCCGGGCGGCGTGCTCTCCGTGACGATGGCCGCGCCTGTATCACCATAATACCCTACAGCCGATGCCTGAAGAAGCACCTGCGGTGGGTGTTTTGCTGCGCGTATCGCCCCGACGACGGCATGGGTGGCATCGAGGCGGCTCTGGAGCACCCGCTGTTTGTGTGCTTGCGTCCAGCGCCAGTTGGCCGGGTTTTCCCCGGCAAGGTTGACGATGGCGGTTTCGGGGTCATCGAGGAGATGCCCCCAGCCGTTGTGTGTTTTTGCATCCCATTGCACAGCACGTACACCGTGCGGCAGGGTGTAAGCCCCAGGGTTACGGGACAACACGATCACATCGTGTCCGCCGTGGGCTAGCATAGCTGCCAGGGGACGCCCGATAAGCCCCGTACCGCCGGTGATGATGATGCGCATGACGACAAGCCCGATCCATAACCATATTTCGCGCCCATGAGCTTAGGCACTGAGTACGAAAACTCCGTGAGCAGAGTCTTGGTGTAGGCTGAGTTTTTCGAACATGTGTTATCGCCCGAACTTAGCGACTTTCCCCAAACGTTAATCCTCACGGGCAATGCACATTACAGGCGTAGGGCGGTATATGCGGTAAAGTTGTGCGAAACGCGACGTAAGGGCAACTTATGCAAACGAATTCGCATGCGCTCATCAATGCAACGATCGGGCGACAACTCAAACGGCGGGGTATCGACGTCG
>CAYSVE010000385.1:0-6001 GCA_964434365.1 uncultured Anaerolineaceae bacterium
GCGCATCAAGGTGGTGCTTAGCGAACTGCTCATGCGTGAGGTATCGGACCCGCGATTGCAGACGATCACGGTAACCGAGGTCACCGTCGACCCCGAGATCATGTTTGCGCGGGTGTACGTCAATGCCCTGGGCGACGAAAGCCGAGAGAACGAAGTGATGGACGGCCTCAAGCGTGCGAACGGCTTCTTGCGCCGCGAGGTTGGCAAGCGTGTTCGCCTCAGGAACACGCCGGAATTGCACTTCTACTGGGATGCGACGCTCGAACGGGGCGAGCGCATCAACCAGCTTATCAATAAACTCGATATTCCCGATGCACCGCCGGAGCCTGAAGACGAATTCGACGACCTCTTCGACTATGACGATGACTAGCCTAAACTGGCAGGTCGCGACGGACCTTGTAGCCGAGGTGCAATCTGTCCTTATCGTAACCCACGTGAAACCCGATGGCGATGCCATTGGGTCGATATTGGGCTTGTCTCGCGTGCTACGAAAGATAGGGAAAACGGTGGATGTAGCCGTAGACGATGGGGTTCCCGATTATTTGGAATTTCTGGTCGGGGATGATCCGGTTTTCCCCAAGTTGACGATGGGATCATGGGATTTGATGATCTCTGTCGATGCGAGCGATGAGGCACGCACGGGCAAAGTTGGCGCCTATGGCATGGCAAACGCCGACAAGGTGCTCAACGTCGACCATCACGCAACGAACAACGGTTTTGGCGATGCACAGTTGGTTGTACCAGAGGCTGTTTCGGCCACAGAAATCGTCTATCACTGGCTAGACCCCCTCGGTGCCACGCTCGATGAGCACATCGCAACTCCCCTACTCGCTGGAATTGTCACCGACACGATGGGCTTCCGCACGAGCAATGTCACCCCGACGGCTCTCGGTGTCGCGCAGGCTTTGATGGCTGCGGGCGCATCGCTCCGAACGCTCACAGCGCGCACACTGGAAAGCCGACCGTATCGTATGCTGCACCTGTGGGGGCAGGCAATGGGGTCGTTGCAGCTAGACGGTCAAGTTGTATCGGTGGACATCACCCAGGAGAACTACCGGACTGCGGGGGTGCGCGAGGTCACCGATGGCGGGCTGGTTGGGTTGTTGAATACCGTCGATGAGGCGATGATCGCCGTGACCTTCAAAGAATTGCCTGATGAACGCGTCGAAATTGGGTTGCGTAGCAAATTCGGTTTCGATGTGGGGAGCGTCGCACTGGGTCTCGGTGGCGGTGGCCATCCACAGGCAGCGGGGGCAACGGTCGCCGGTATGCTGGCCGAGGTGCGTGCGCGGGTTATGCCCCTCCTCCACGAGGCGGCTGCGGCAGGGGAAGCACGGCTTGGCTGAGCCGTTCGGCTTTCTGAACATCGACAAGCCGCTGGGGCTAACCAGCCACGATGTGGTAGGCCGGGTGCGGCGTGGCCTTAAGGTGAAAAAGGTCGGCCATGCTGGTACCCTGGACCCCCTCGCGACAGGTGTGCTCGTGGTTTGCCTCGGCCCCGCAACGCGCCTCAGCGAGTATGCGATGGCCCACACCAAGACGTATCGTGCACGCGTTCGGCTCGGTGTGGTTACGACAACCTACGACGCCGAAGGCGACATCACCGCGGAACACGACCCCGCCGACATCACACAACCTGCGATCAAGGCCCTTCTGCCAACATTCACAGGCGACATTTTGCAGATGCCCCCACTCTACAGTGCCATCAAAAAAGGTGGGCGCAAGCTGTACGAAATCGCCCGGCAGGGAGAAACCGTCGAGATCGAACCGCGTGCGGTGCGCATCGATTCGCTCGAAATTTCATCGTGGGAGCCACCTCACTTCGACCTGGAAATCACCTGTGGCAGTGGTACGTACATTCGTAGCCTGGCCCATGACATCGGGCAGGGGTTAGGCGTAGGCGCACACCTTGCGCGTCTCGTGCGTACGAGCAGCGGTGTATTCCATGTCGGCGACGCTGTAAGCCTCGAAACTGTGCTCGAAGACGGTTGGGAACCCCATTTGCTGCCGCCTATCACGGCACTCGATGGTTGGCCGGTCGTTAGCCTCGATGCTGAGGAAGCCGATGCAGTTGCTCATGGGCGCACCATCGAGGCGGAGGACGTTGCAGACGGGATGCTGGCACGTGCGCATCAGCGCGATGGTACGTTGCTCGCCATACTTCGTGCTGAGCGTGGCGGTTGGCGTCCACATAAGGTATTCTCCTCCACGTAGTTCGTCAGAGAAGTGACCATGCAACACGTCTTCGACTTAGCAGCCCTACAACTAGAAACCCCCTCAGTGCTCACAATTGGCGTGTTCGATGGCGCGCACCGCGGACACCGGCATCTTATCGAAACGCTGGTGCGGCAAGCCCACGAAAAGGACCGGCTCGCTGTCGTGATGTCCTTTCATCCTCACCCCGATATTGTGCTGAGGGGCATCACCGAACGATACTACCTCACGACGGTAGACGAACGCGCCGACATCATGGCCTCACTGGGTGTCGATGTCATGATTACACACCCCTTCAATAGGGATGTGATGAAAATTCGGGCGGCAGACTTTGTCCACCGGCTAGTGAAGCACCTTAACCTCAAGTCGTTGTGGGTCGGTAAGGACTTCGCATTGGGGTATCAGCGTGAGGGTGATGTGGCATTTCTTTCGGCGCGCGGTGAGGAACAGGGTTTTCGGGTTGAGGCGATCGATCTCGTCGATACCGCCGATGACGTGGTCAGCAGCACCACGATTCGCGCGATGCTCCGTGAAGGGCGTGTCGATGAGGCGCAGGTGTTGTTGGGGCGTGCCTATTCGGTGACGGGGGAAGTGGTGCACGGGCTAAAACGAGGGCGCAAGCTTGGTTTTCCCACGGCGAATATCGAGGTGCCACCGATGAAGCTTATCCCGGCGAATGGGGTTTACGCCGGTTTCGCCACGCTCGGTGAGCGCCAGTACCTCGCGGCGACGAACGTCGGTGTTAGCCCGACTTTCGCTAACAAAGAGGTGACCGTGGAGGCCTTTCTGCTCGATTTCGACGCGGATTTATATGGCGAGACACTCACCTTCGCCTTCGAGAAGTACCTACGACCGGAGCAAAAGTTCGACGGGCTAGACGCCCTTGTTGAGCAGATGGGCCGCGACGTACAAACTACGCGCGATCTGCTCTCTGCTAATCTTTTGGAATAAAATACCCGAAGCGGCGCATGGTTCGATCTTGGCTGCGCCAGTTTTTGAGCACTTTCGCGTGCAGAAATAGCTGCACAGGCTGCTCGACGATGCTCTCAAGTTCGGTGCGCGCTTCGGTGCCAATGCGCTTGATCATCTTGCCGCCTTTGCCGATGATGATCCCCTTCTGCGAGTCCTTCTCGACATAGATCGTCGCGTATATCTCAGCGGTGCCGTCTTCGAGGTTCTTGTAACTATCGACCCCCACGGCGACCGAATGCGGCACTTCTTTCTCGGTGTGTAGCATCACCTTCTCACGGACAACCTCTGCCGCGATGAACCGCAAATTTACCTCACTCAGTTGATCCGCCGGAAAATACCGTGGCCCCAGGGGCAGGCGAGCGAGCAAGTCCTCCACGAGTTGCGGCACATTGATCGTCGTTTGCGCGCTCACGAGCCAGTGTCCGGCAGCGTCCACGAGGCCAGTAAAGGCCTCGAGTTGCGCATCGCTCAGTGGCACATCGAGCAAGTCGGCTTTGTTCAGCGCCAGGACGACGGGGGCGCCACTGCGACGATTCTTCAGGCGCTCGGCAATGAATTCATCGGGTTTTTGTGGCGGCTCCGATACATCGAGCACCCACAAGATGATGTCCGCGTCTTCGAGGGCACCCGTTGCAGCTTGCACCATGAACTCACCGAGTTTGTGCTGCGGCTTGTGCAGGCCGGGGGTATCGGTGAATAGGATTTGCCCGTTCGGCACGGTATAAATGCCAAGCTGCTGACGGCGTGTCGTTTGTGGCTTTGGGGTGACGATCGCAATTTTCTGGCCCAAAATCGCATTGATAAGCGTCGACTTGCCGACGTTCGGCCTGCCGACGACCGCCACCACCCCAGAGCGATGATCCTCCGGCCAATCTTCTTTGAACAGTTCGTCGAGGTCAGTCACAGCGCGCGGTTCTTCCATGCGTCGAGGGATGGATAAGGCGGTAGGTATTCGCGCAAGCGTTCTGGCAATTTGGCATCGGGCAGTGCGATTAGCGCATTAGCGGTTGCAATTGGGTTCGTCGCATGCTCATCCTCAAGCACAAGCACGTCGAACGCCTGGGCAAAATCCAGCTTTTTGAGCACGATCATGTCGTCTTTGCCGTCGTTGCGATGACCGAACACATCGGCGCGTGGGTACAGGTTCCCCTGTGTGTTGATGAGTTCCCAGGCCTCATCACCGTTGAGGATGTCGCCGTAATCGAGCGCGACAAGTGCCGGGACGATAGAGAGGTTCGGTTGTTCCAGGTAGCGAACCGCATAACGCACCACCAAATCGCCCTGCGCGAGGGTCTCGGTTTCGCCGAGGGCAGTTGTGGAAAGCAATGTTGCAGTCGCGTATTTGAGGAGGTACCCGCTGAACCAGTCGCCAACGGGTTTGCGTTGCGGGATGCGGTTAGCCAAGCGAGCTAGTGTTCCTCGTGATGGCCGGTGTAGTGCGGCTCGTTGATGTCATCGAAGTGCTTGTGGGGCTGTGTGAGGCCCGCCCAGCCGATGATGCCCAACAGCAGCAGGGCAACCCCCGCAGAGAACAACGTGCCAACGCCAGTCGCGCTTTCGCCCATCGCTGCGCCGATGCCGAGCGCAACCATCATAAATATAAAGCCAGTGCCGCCAACGACTGCGAGGCTAATGATGAGGGGGGTATTGTTATCCGTGCTCACGAGTCCTTGCTCCTTTATGCTAGAATGTGCCAGATTATACTGCAATTCGTGAGAAAGATCACGCATAAATGGTACAACAGCTATTGCTCATCCGGCATGGGCACACCGATTGGAACGCGCAGCGTCGCTGGCAGGGCTTGCAGCCGACATCTTTGAATCGTGTGGGGTTTCAACAGGCCGAGGCATTGGCACGGCACCTTCGCGATGATCCGGTTGGGGCAGTCTATAGCAGCGATCTTCCGCGCGCCTTCGAAACGGCTGTGCCCCTCGCCGCCGAACTTGACCTTGAGGTACAGCAGGACGCGCGCCTGCGCGAGGTCGATGTGGGCGTGTTGCAAGGGTTGTGGCCCCACGAAGTCGATGAGCAGTACGCCGAAGAAGCTGCCCTGTGGCGTGCTGGCGACTACGACTATGCGTTACCGCGCGGTGAATCGCGACGTGAACTACAAGTGCGGGCATATGCGGCCATCGAAGAAATACTCGCGAAGGCTGAAGCGGAGACGGTCGCGATAGTGACGCATGGCGGCACCGTGCGTGTGCTGCTCGACAAAATGCTGCCGCACACATCGACGCGCGGTACGCCCATTGGCAATACGTCTATCTCAACAATCGTACGAAATGGCGACGGCTGGGAAGCCGTGTCATTGTTTGCCACGCCGCATCTCTCCGATGATGGCTTGCCGACGCAAGATCAACAATCTCTGTGACAAATTTCACCAGCGAAAACGCCGCATATTTGCTAAATTAGGTGGCTGTTGAAAATTGTCTGTGATGAATAGGAAACGGAGAAACCATTATGACGGGTCGTCATAAAGTAACTGTAGTCGGTGCCGGTAACGTTGGCGCAACGTGCGCAACGTGGATGGCCGTTAAGGAACTGGCCGATGTCGTTCTTGTGGATATCGTCGAAGGTGCGGCCAAGGGTAAGGCGTTGGACCTCGCCGAAAGCGGCCCTGTGCTTAACTTTGACATCAATTTGGTGGGCACCGATGGCTACGAGGAAACTGCCGATAGCGACGTGGTCGTCATCACTGCGGGTGTGCCGCGTCGTAAAGACCCTGAAACCGGTCAGTTCCCCAGCCGCGTCGATCTAGTGTAGACGAACCAGAAGATCGTCGGTGATGTGGCGAAACAGGTTGCACAATATTCGC
>CAYSVE010000386.1:0-5973 GCA_964434365.1 uncultured Anaerolineaceae bacterium
CGATGAGCCGCTCGGCTCGCTCGATGCGGCCCTCCGCACACGCCTCGTCAGCGATTTGCGCGACATCATCAAGCAGGTGGGGCTAACGGCCCTATACGTGACGCACGACCAGGCCGAAGCCTTCGCTATCGCCGACCGCATCGCCCTGATGAACCGTGGCCGCTTCGAGCACATCGGCCCGCCCCGTGAGGTATACCAGCATCCAAAGTCGATTTTCGCAGCGGAGTTCCTCGGTTTGCGGACGATGCTGCCGGTGCTTGGCCGCGATGAGACGCACGTTCGTACCCTCATCGGCCACTTCGCCGTGAGTGGCGAGGGCAGTTGGCTGCTGTTCCACCCAGATGGGTTAGCATTGACCGAAAATGAAGACGGCATTCCGGGTGTGGTGGTGGAGCGGGTATTTGCTGGGGCGCAATATCGCCTGAAAGTGGCCCACGAACGCGATATTGTGTTCGAATTTCACATCTCGGCGCGGGGCGTCGTGCCAGAAGTCGGCCAGGCTGTGCGTTTGCACGCGCATCACCTTGTACTAATTTTATGAAAAATTTGCCCCTCAAGGCAAAATCTATATTAAACTCAGGTTTAGGTTAGGGCGGTTTTGGGGGTATACCCCCCAAAGGAGGAGGCGACCATGAACGCAACATCGGCACACGGTCTGCGGGGCAACGATAGCTGCATACTTTATACTCGGTACAATGTACCTGTCGATCAAACGGGCATGCAGTGTGTCGAAGTTGGGCCGCGTTGCTCATGAACCCGAACATCGTCAATGTCAATGGCCTCAACTATTTCCGTAAGGTCGTGGGCAGCGGCCCGCCCCTCGTTTTGCTGCATGGGTTTACTGGGGCGTCGGCCAACTGGGATGACCACGTGCGGGCACTGCAAACCGACTTCCACATCACCACGCTCGATCTGCCCGGCCACGGCGCTACCGATTCCCCGGCGAACCCGTTGCGCTACGGCATAGCGCGGGTTGCATCGGATTTACGCGAGCTTATCAAGCGGCGCGCGCCGGTAAACCTGCTCGGCTACTCGATGGGGGGGCGATTGGCGCTCTACTTTGCGCTGGAATACCCATCGATGGTCAACAAGCTCATACTGGAAAGTGCCTCACCAGGGCTGAAGACATCGGATGAGCGCGGCGACCGTGTTCTTGCGGACAACACCCTTGCGCGCCGCATCATCGATATGGGGATTCAGGACTTCGTCGACTACTGGGAGAACATCCCGCTGTTCGAAAGCCAGAAGAGCATACCCCAAAAAGCGCAACTCGAACGCCGTTCGCAGCGGTTATTGAACAATCCGATCGGCCTTGCGAATAGCCTGCGTGGGATGGGCACCGGGGCGCAACCGTCGCAGTGGGGGCGCCTCGCCGACCTTGCCATGCCGACACTGCTAATCACCGGGGAGCGCGACCCGAAGTTCGTCGCCATCGCCGAGGAGATGCAAGCGCTGTCGGGCAAAATCGAGATAGTCACGGTAAAAAACGCGGGTCACACCGTTCACCTAGAGCGCCCGTCGCGCTTTCAAAAACTGGTGCGCGATTTCATCAACCGCGCCGATGCAGAAACCTAGCCGCTGAAGAACCATCGATGCACCGCCACGAGCATCACAACGTAACGCGTCGTGTGGCCGACGACCACCCACGGCACGAATAGGCGTGGGGGTACTTTCAGTAGCCCACTGGCAAGCGTAATCGCATCGCCGATGATCGGTAGCCAACACCCCAACAACAATGGCGCGCCCCAGCGGTCGAACCATCGGCGGGCGCGCTGGACGTTGGGCGCGTTTTCGTCGTCGACGAAGCGCTCGAATACAAACTTGCGTCCGCTGTAGCCGATGGCGTAATTCGTCGAAGAGCCGAGCACACTGCCCACCGACGCACTGATGATGATGAGCCACAGGTTATAATCCAGCGCCAGCATGGGTAGAATAACCACCTCGGAACTCAGCGGTAGCACGGTTGAGCCGAGGTACGAAACGATCATCAGCCCCAGGTAACCAAAGTTGACGACGAGTGCATCCAAGTTGTATTGCTCCTATTGCGGGCGGGTCGTGCACCGCTGCGAGTGCGCCCACCCGGAGAGCCGTCTGCGCGCGTTCCTCGCTGTTACCGGTGCCGAATATACACCGCAACACCGCCTCACCCCTTACAAGCGGGGTGTCCCACCGCAGGTCAAACGGCGAGAGCGGAGCCGGATGAAAAGCCGCTACGACCGCATGTACGCCGCGCTCGTCGATGCCTTCGGGGCGCGTTGTATGCACTGTGGCACCGAGGACGACCTCGTTGTGGACCATGTGGTGAGCATCGCAAAGGGTGGCCTCTCGGAGTTCGAGAACCTGCAACTGCTGTGCCGCACGTGCAACAACACCAAAGGCAAGCTCATCATCGATTGCCGCCCAGCTAGCGAATGAGCTTGGCCGTCATGCTGGCGTGGGCGTCGAGGTATTTGGTCCAGCCGCGCATCGTCAGTGGGCCGAACGAATTGTGCTCCACCTTTGTCGTGGCGTCCGCGTCGGCGAGTCGTTGCACAAGGTGCACCGTCTCATCGCGCGTTTCGTCGAATAGCTGGGGTAGGGCTTCCCACGGCGTGTCACTCGTCGGGCGATAGCCGTCGTATTCCTCCTCGACGAACGGCTCGCCGAGTGCGACCGTCAAACGGCGTTGGCCCCACTTTTCGATGCCGATGATGTGCGTCGCCCAACCATGATTGCGCTCGTTATGCGGGCCGCTTTCCATTCGTTCGATAATCGCTGCGCGGTTTGTGTCTAGCGCTGCGGCGAGGTCTGTCAGCGAACGGTTGCGGACGGGGAACTCGAAAAATACCTTACCTGCTAAATTCATCACCATGGGTGCGTTTGCTCCTGTTTACTACGGTAACCACATATTGACGAAATCCACCGCGTCGACCCACTCGCCGTTTACGATGAATTCCAGGTGAGTGTGGGCGCTACTGCTGCGGCCTGTGGTGCCCACGAGGCCGAGTATCTGCCCTTGATTAAGCATTTGCCCCTGCGTTACATGAGACACGGACAGGTGGGCGTAGCCGCTATACACACCGTGGCCGTGGTCGATGAGGACATAGTTGCCGCGTATCGGCAGCCGCCCGGCGAAGGCCACACGCCCTGCTGCCGACGCGCTCGTCGGCTGGCCCGTTACCGTGCGGAAGTCCCAGCCGGTGTGGCGGGTCGCAAGCTGGCCGTTGAAGTCGCGTACCGCGCCGAACGGTGACGTTAGCTCGGCATCCACCGGGAAGACGAACCCGGCGTCAGTCCACAGTTTTTGCGGCGTTCGCGGAGCCGTCAGCTGTGCGATGTTGGCGAGTTCGCCCGCTTCGACACCCTCGTCGAGCAGGTCGAGTTGGTCTGGCGCGAGGTTGACCTCCTGCCGCACGAAGCCACCGCCCACCACCGCGAATTGTGTTTGTAGGGTGGTCGGTGCCGTACCCTCACGTAGCACCTCGACGGCGAAATCGTACGCACGCAGCGGTTGATCCCAGTTTGTGGCCAGCAAACCATACAGGCCCTCGCGGCCCTCCACCGCGAAGAACGTAATTGTGTCATCGAGCCAACGCGCGGTAGCGCCGGTCACGCCATCGCCATCGACGTGCAGCACACCCACACGGCCCTGCGCCAGCCGGTCGAAGTACAGGTCGAGCGTCACGCCGTTGGCCTCGACCGTTTCGGTGGGTGCGGGGGCATCCTGGGCAATCGCCGTCGGCGCGGTGGTCGCAAGCATGAAGAGGAGCAAAACTAGCAGTCGTCGCATCATCGTGTTCTTCTGACAATCCATCGGCAAAATCGACGGCGTATCATAGCCCGCCATGCCTGCTAACGGAAGCGTCGGCGATACTCGTCGCCACAATCGCCGATTGCACTGAACAAATCGCGCGAGCGGTCTGTCACGGTATGGATTACTGCGCGGTCGTCGTCATCGAGCACAAAGCCGAAAACGCGTGTGTTTTCGGCGCGGTTGTCGCTGCGCCCCAGCCGCACCCCGGCGATAGCCCCGGCGACGGCAGGCTTCTGTAGGATGTAGCGCACGGCCACATTCGCAATGCTGACGCGGTGCTTGTCAGCGACAGACCGCAGGGCCGTCAATAACTCCTGAAACAGCGCCCAGCCGCCCCATAGGTCGATCATCTGCTTATACTTGCGCAGGCTGGCCGTATCGAGGTTGCGCGGCTCTGGCTTATCGAGGTAGCGGTCGGCGAGCAGGCCGCCGGCAAGTGTACCGTACGTCAGCAGCCATATGTTCTGCGACTGGCAGTAAGGGATCATCTTCACCTCCGGGCGGCGGTCGATGAGGCTGTACTGTACCTGATTGCTCACGATGCGCACGCCGTGTTCGGTGATGGTTCGCACGCGTTGTGTATCGAAGTTGGTGAGCGCAAGGTGCCGAATTTTGCCCGCGTCGCGGAGCGCAGCCATGTGGTCCAGCGCATCGAGGTAAGCGCGGTCGGCATAGTCCCACCAGTGGAATTGCAGCAGGTCCAGGGTATCGGTTTGCATCCGCCGCCGCGAAACGTCGATAGCCGCCTCGACCTTGCTGCGCGACATCGGCTCGGGGCGGGGCACCCACTTCGTAAACGCGACGAAATTGGTATGCTTTTGCCCAAACGCACCGATGAAGTCCTCGGCGGGGCCGTAGTGGTCGGCAAGGTCCCACGTCGTCAAGCCGTCCGCATGATATTCGTGCATGTTTTGCAGCGCAGCGTCGCGGTCGATGTGACCATGGCCGCCGCTCACCTGCCACATGCCGTTCAACAACCGGCAGATGCGCAAATCGTCGGTGAATTGCAGGTAGGCGTCGTCGGGCAGTCGCATGAACGTTCTCCTGTGGGTGCGGTTTGTGGTAGCATAGCGCCACATTTTGAGCACAAACTAAAAAGGAACTAAATAGGCATGGACTTAGGCGTAAGAGACAAAGTAGCGATGGTAGCGGCGAGCAGCAAAGGCCTGGGTTATGGCATTGCACAGGCCCTCGCCGCAGATGGCGCGCATGTGAGCATGTGCAGCCGCACCCCCGAAGACATCCATGCAGCGGCCAAAGAGCTTAACGAGGAAACCGGCGCGCATACCCTGGCAACGGCCTGCGATGTAACCAAGCCGGAGGACATCACAAACTGGGTCGAGAGGACAGTCGAGCAGTGGGGCAAAGTGGATATGCTCGTGGTGAATGCGGGCGGCCCCCCGGCGGCGTTCTTCAAAGAAACGACCGACGAGCAGTGGTACATCGCCTTAGAACTGACGCTGAAGAGTTCCGTGCGGATGATTCGGGCGGTGATACCGCACATGGGGCCGGGCAGTGCGATATTGTCCATCACCTCATCGTCGGTGAAGGAGCCGATTTCGCGCCTGGGCCTCAGCACTGTGATGCGCTGCGGGGTCGTCGGCCTCATCGAGACGCTGGGCGATGAACTCGCGCCCGATGGCATCCGCATCAACAACCTCATCCCCGGTCGCATCGATACCGACCGCGTCGCCCAACTCGACAACGGGCGCGCCGCGCTGCTGGACAAAACCTACGATGAAATTCGCGAGCAGTTCGAGAACGCGGTGCCACTCAAGCGCTATGGCACCATCGAGGAGTTCGGGCGCGCCGGGGCTTTTCTGCTCTCGCCTGCCGCATCATACATTACGGGCACGTCGCTCGTCGTCGATGGCGGCACGATGCACAGCATGTAATGCGCATCCAATTCGACTACGCCTGGTACAACGACGAAAAGACCGTGCTCAAGCTCACGGCACGGCCTAACTGGAACTGGAAGGACTATCATGCGGCGGCCCACGCAGCCCAATTCGCGCTGATGAACCTTGATGGGCCGGTGCACATGCTCATCGACTTGCGCCCCGGTGAACGTGAGAACATCAGCGGTGTGAGCGCCCACGCACGGTCGTTCGGCAAGCGGTTGACCCCCAAGCTGAGCGGCAACGCGGTCGTCATCGGGATGCCCGCCGCCGCCGAGGCGC
>CAYSVE010000387.1:0-5971 GCA_964434365.1 uncultured Anaerolineaceae bacterium
CTTACGGTGTCATCCGAGGTAACGCGGGGTCAAATGGGGCGCTGCACGGTCTCGGCCTCCTCGAACGAAAACGAAAATGCCATGCTATCGCACAGGCGCGTGATGCGGTCGGCCCATTGGAACGCCGCCAGCGGGTGGTCGGTTTTCTTCAATGCGAGGTCGATGCCTGCGGTGGCCTGTTCGATGAGCGGTTCGTTCTCCGGTTCTTCGTCGTAGCCTAGCAGGCGACGGATGTGCAGCAAGCACACGATTTCCACGATGGGGTTGTCCATCGTCTCGACGATGCCCGCCTCCTGCGTGCGCAGCCAGGTTTCCTCACTCATTTCGCCGATGGCGCTATCGTCGAATTGCCCGTAGCCCCGGTCGTGCATCGTCACGCCCAGCACATACGACGGAAAATCGAAGGCGGGGCGGTCGAAGGCGTCGTTCCCCCACAGGCTCCCGAACATGCCCGCCAACCGTCCAAGCTCCGACTGCGGAAAGACGACCCTTCGTTGTTTCGATTTGAACATGTTGCGTCTCTTCTCTCATCCACGGCTCTCAATATGAGTTTACCGTATCGCCATGTGCAAAACGCGTCATGGCCCACATATGGCCGAAAAATGCCCCCACCTTGACAGCAAATATGGGAACACAATACTCTTGTGAACACCCCGAAAATGCAGTATAATCGACCATAAGTTCTAATTGTAGCAGCAGGAGTTTTGCCGTGCAGTTCGTACTCTTCACCGACAAAACCGTCAACCAGTGTATGCGCGCGCTCAACGAGCGAATGCAGGCCAAGCCAACCAGTTCACGACCCGAAATCGACGGCTGGGTGGAGAAGAGCGGTCGATTTTCGTTGGCGATGACCTCACCGGTCCTTGGCAAGTTTCGCAGGCGAACACGGCTACGCGCCACAGCGGAGCGCGAAAACGGCACGACGATCATTCGTGGGTTTGTGCCGAATGGTGTGTCGCAGCGCGGCTTACACGTGATCTTCGGTGTGCTGGAGCTCATCGCGGCGTCGCTCATCAGCCGGGGCAACACCGTGATGGCGGCCTTCCTCGTGGTGGTGGGGGTGGGGCTGTGTGTGCCCCTCATTGGCGACTACCGCAACCACGACATTCTGCTATACGAGCTGGAAAAAACGCTGAAGGCCAAGCCGACGCCGCCCAAGCCCAGCCCATCGAAGCGAAGCACCGCGAAGAAGAAAAAGTAGCGACCGCCGCCTATTCGATTTCCACCGCGAAGGTCTCCGCGTCGTCTTCGATGAAGCGCAACAAGCGCTCGCCCTCGTCGACCAACGTCGTGTGAACAGCCTCATCGTCCAGCGGTCGGAAAGGTGCCACGACGAGGCGGGCATCAGCCTTGTCGCGGGTGGTGGCCCAGGTGCCGCTCACAAAGCCATCGACGAGAATCGTCGGCAGCACCCGGCCCGCACTGAGGAACACGTACTGACGGTCGTCGTCTGCAATCACACGGTTACGATCCTTATGAGACACGAGCAGGTTATCGAAAGCGGGGATGTAGCGCACCGGCGCGGGTGCATCGCCCGCAGGCACCTCAAGGCCGGGCACATCGAGAAGTTCGCCGCCGGCCTCGGTTTCGTATACCGTCAGGTCGGCCTTCATCGGCTCGATCTGTTTTTTCAGGCTCGTAAAGCCGCTCCACGCCTGGAAGTCCATCACGCTGGCCGGGCCGAAAGCCCGTAAATAGCGCCACAGCAAATCACGCATCCCCAGCGGGTTTTCCGCCGGGCCGAGCCATTGCTCGGCGGTGGTGTAGGTCGCGCGGGTGCCGGTACCCCATGTGCCACTCGGCGGAACCTGCACCAACGGCAGAAAATTCCGCACGGCATACGCCATCGCGTCTCCGGCGCGGTCGGGTTCGGCGTCTTCGAGCAGCGCACGAATGTCGCCCATCGCGCGCGGTTCCGCCTCGACGAAGGGCTGCGCCAGCGCGACGAGTTTTTCGACCGGCAGGTCGCGCGCGCGCTTGCCATAGAAGGCCCGTAGCGCCTTCGATAGCACGGGTTGCAGCATCTCGCGAAAGCGCTGATGATCCTCGGCGATCAATATCTGCTGCGTAGAGCGCCACATCGCCACGCGTACAAGGTCGCGGCTTTCCAGCAGGTGCGTCAGTTCGTCGCGCCGATAAGCGACGAGGCGCGACCACAGGCCGATGTATGGCGGGTTCGCGACCTGCGATTGCAGGCCCGCCACCTGTTCGACAGCCTGCGGTACCGGCAGCGTCGCGCGTTGCAGCAGCAGTTGGCGCTGCAGCGTCGCGCGGTTGAGCTGCCTTAGCGATAGCACCTGTGCCACGGTTATTCGTCCGCGGCTTCGTTGGCCTCTTCACCTGCCGATGGCACGTCGGCTGCATCGGTTGCTGCTGTGCCCTCGGCTTCGGCGGCCTCGGCCTCTACCGCGTCGATTGCTTCGCTCTCGTCGATTTCTATGTCCTCTTCGTTGTCGGTGTCGCCGGCTTCCTCCTGTGCAGTCTCCATCTCGCCGATGCGCGCGTCGAGGTCATCGTATTGCGCCTGTAGCGCGTCCACTTCTTCGACGAGGGCGTTATCCTCAAGGGCCTCGGCGCGGGTGCGTAGGTTTTCGATGGCGCTCGAAAGGCCCCCGTCCGGGGTTTCGACTGCCGCGATGGGCAGCGTGAGGAAAAGCCCGATGATACCCGCGATGACCAATACGATGACGCCAGCCGCGATTGTTTGATCGTTATCCATATGTGTGATGACTCCGGTGTGTGGTGTCGATACGCGGCCTATCGTACCACCCGCACGTTGCCGAGGCGATACGTCGTGTGGATAATCATCGCCCAGCACGCAACAAATGGATTCACCATGCGCACACTGATGGTCCAGGGGACGATGTCCTCGGCAGGGAAGAGCCTGCTCACGACGGCGCTTTGCCGCATATTCGCGCGCCAGGGAGTGAAGGTCGCGCCCTTCAAAGCCCAGAACATGAGCAACAATGCCGCAGTCTGCGCCGACGGCGGTGAAATTGGCCGAGCGCAGTTCACGCAGGCCCTCGCATGCGGCATCGAGCCGACCGTGCAGATGAACCCTGTACTGCTGAAGCCGGAGGCGGACGCGCGCTCGCAGGTGGTGCTCAATGGCCGCGTGCATCAAACGCTGCCCGCGCGCGACTACTACGCGCGACGCGATTTCCTGTGGGGGCATGTCACCGCCGCGTACGATGCCCTCCACGCTGCTTACGACCTCGTGATTGTCGAGGGGGCGGGCAGCCCGGCGGAACTGAACCTCAAGCGCAACGACATCGTCAACATGGCGGTGGCGACATACGCGAAGGCCGCGGTGCTCCTCGCCGGCGACATCGACCGGGGCGGCATTTTCGCGCAGTTGCTCGGCACGCTGTGGCTGCTGCCGAATGATGAACGCGCGCTCGTGAAGGGGCTGTTGGTCAACAAATTTCGTGGCGACCCGACGCTCTTCGAGGATGGTGTGGCCATTTTGGAGGCGCGCGGCGGCGTGCCGGTGCTGGGCGTGATACCGTACATCCACGACCACCGCCTGCCCGAGGAAGACGCCGTCGCCGTAGAGGAAGCGTCAAGAAATGCTACCGACGGCATCGACATCGCCGTGATTCGGCTGCCGCGCATCGCCAACTTCGACGACTACGACCCGCTCGCCCACGAACCCGGCGTGAGCATCCGCTATGTGACGACCCCGGCAGAACTCGGCACGCCACACGCGATCGTCATCCCTGGCACCAAAAGCACCATGGCCGATTTAAGCTGGCTGCGCGCACGCGGCCTGCACACGGCGATACAACATCTCGCCGAAAATGGTACGGCGGTGGTGGGGGTGTGCGGCGGGTATCAGATGCTCGGTGTGCGCGTGAACGACCCCGCCCACGTCGAATCCGACGTATCATCGGCGGCGGGGTTGGGCCTGCTGCCCGTGGAAACAACCTTCGAGGCAGAAAAGTCTACGCGGCAAGCGCGCGCGGAAATCATCGGCGGGGCGGGGTGGTTGGCGTCGCTGCATGGCGAGACAATCGGCGGCTACGAAATTCACATGGGGCAAACGCCGACCACCGCGCCGCTCCTCCAATTCGAAGACCGCGCGGACGGGGCCAGCGCCTTTGAGGGGCGGGTGTGGGGATGTTACCTGCACGGGTTATTCGGCAACGAAGCCTTTCGGCGGGTGTGGTTGCGCTCACTCGGCTGGGCACGCACAGACGAAACACAGGGCGAAAACCCCTTCGACCGGGTAGCCGATGCCGTCGAAAACGCGATCGACATGGCGCGGTTGTGGCAAATCGTGGGGGAATTGTAGAGAATCGTAGGGCGCAGGCGAGACATACGTTAGCCCTCGCCCAAAAGTAACCACCCCGCAGAACAGCGTCGGGGTGCAGGCGAGAGGCAGGGAGGCTCGCCCAAGGGTCTCCCCCGAACCGTGTAGGGGCGAGGCCATGCCTCGCCCAAAAAATTACGCACTGCGGGCAGATTTTAGTAGCTGCTGCCCTTCGGCAGTTCCTCGACCGAATCCGCGAGTTCGTCGAAAATGTTATACACCTCCGGCGCATGGAAGCGCGCGGCACGGTTCGCCGGGGGCAGGCTATCCGTATAGAAGAACGCCGGTAGTTCGTCGTCTTCCACGGTTAACCCTGCCCGCTTGTTGAACTCGCGCTCTAGCACCAGCGTCTCGCGGCCCATCTGGTGGAAGAACGCTGGTTGCAGGTCGGTGCCGTGCGCGCCGTTCAGCGTTTGGATGATGAAATCGACGTTGGTGTTGGTCACGCTGCGGCCAAAAATGCAGATGCCAAGGCTATCGGCAGTGGCGGTTTCCACCTGGGCCGTCAGGCTGAGGTCCTTGATTTCGTCGATGTCCATCTCGCTCGATTTCACCTTGGGCACATTCCCGGCGGTGTGGTCGGCACCCTGGGCGGTGGTCATCATCGTCACGCCCGTCACCTCGATGACGCGCGGGTCGTAGGCGCTGATGGCCTGCTTCTTGATGACCGGCACGCGCGGCACGTTGTAGTGCTCGCCCACACGGGCCGTCCCCTGCGCCCAAATTTTCGCGTCGCCCTCACCCTTGTACAGGGCCTTCAGCACCTTTTCCATAAAGGCCGTGTCGCCGAATTCGCCCAGCCCGGCGTCCATCAGCACCGCGATCATCGCGCCGGTTTCGATGGTATCGACGCCGAGGTCGTTGGCGTACCAGTTCATCGTGGCGAGTTCGTCGGGGCTGCTGAGGCCGCAGTTGGTGCCCAGCAGGCCGAGTGTTTCGTACTCCACGGGGCTAACCACCTCGTTGCCGTCTTCGTCCACGTACACATTGCTGCATTGGATGACGCAGCCGGGCATACAGGCGTGGGTGTGCTTGCCGCCACGGCTGTTGTTCAATTCGGCGATGTAGGTGCCGCCCATCGTGAAGGTCTCGTCGTCGGTGGTTTGGCTGCCCTGGCTGAAGTTCTTCACCGGTAGGCCGCCCACATGGTTGATGTAGTCGCCGATCGCCATCGTGCCGATTTTGTTGTACGTCTCTACTGCCGGGCTATCCTGCAATTTTTTGGCGTAGGTTTTCACGCCGTCGATGACCTTTTTGCGGTCGACGAAGGTTGGCATCTTCGCCATGTCGACGACGATAGCCTTGACCTTTTTGTTGCCCATCACCGCGCCCACACCACCGCGCGCCGCCAATCGCGACGGACGACGGTCGGTATCGCTGATGGAAATGCCCGCCAGTAGCCCTTCGTACTCGCCCACCGGGCCGATGAGCGCCAGCGCGACCTTTTTGCCGTAGGTTTCGTAGAGCTTTTCGGCAGTGTCGTAGGTGCCCATGCCCATGAACGGCGTCGCGTCTTCGAAGGTGATGTCGCCACCCTGCTTGATGCGAATCACGACCCAGTCGTCGGCGGCACCGTGCAGGTTAAACCCGGCGATTTCCAGTTGGCCCATCGCGTAACTGAGCGTGCCGCCTGCGTTGGCCTCCTTGATGCCGCCGGTG
>CAYSVE010000388.1:0-5957 GCA_964434365.1 uncultured Anaerolineaceae bacterium
CTCACCGACGACGAACGCGCAACCTACACCTGCGATGTCGCCTTTGTGGGGACGTTGGTACCGGGGCACCTGTACGGCAACCGCGTGAAAGCACTCGAGGCCCTACGCGACTTCGACCTTGGCATCTGGTCCGTCCACGATGTGCCACACAGCCTGCGCCCCTACGCACGCGGCGGCGCACTCGGCGAAAAAATGCTCAAAATTATGAGCGCCGCCAAGGTCTGCGTGAACAGCCACGGTGATTTTATGCTGTACGGCGGCAACCTTCGCCTTTTCGAAGCTGCTGGTGTGGGGGTTTGCCAAGTCGTCGATGACCTGCCGGGTACCCATGAGTGGTTCACCCCCGGCGAGCACCTGCTCACCTATAGCAGCATCGATGAACTGTGCGAGGCCGTGGGCCGCGTCCTTGCCGATGACACCACCCGCGAGGCACTCGGTGCGGCGGGCCAGCGGCACGCCTACGAACATCACACCTACGCCCACCGCGCCGAACAGTTCGAGAGGCTACTGGCATGAAGCGTGTCGACATCGGCAGAAAAACGAGTCGGTTATACCGGGTAAGCCCCCTCTCCTGTTTACAGGTAGGGGGTTTGGGGGCGGGGTTAAATTGTGGCCGCCCCTCAAGGTTAGGTGGCATACGCAAGGTTTGCCATGCCCAACAATTCGAAAGGCTGCTGGCATCGTGACGACGCCCAAGTATCACCTACCCGAGGGCATCTTCACGCCAAGCCGCGCCTACCCAGACGACGCCCATAGCATCCTTATGCGCCTCGTACCGCCCCAAAGCCGGGTGCTGGAACTCGGCTGTTCGTCTGGCTACCTTAGCGGTTATATGGAACGCGCGCTGAACTGCCGCGTCACCGGTTTGGAATACGACCCCGTTGCGACGGAAATCGCCGCACAGCACGCCACCGAGGTACACACCGTCGACCTCGACGCGCCGGACGCGCTCCAGGTCGCGAGCGGCACCTACGACGTGCTCCTCGCCGCCGCTGTGCTCGAACACCTGAAATACCCGGAACACCTGCTACAAACTGCGAAAGACCTGCTGCGCCCCGGCGCGACCGTCATCGTAAGCTTGCCGAATATCGCCCACTGGTCCTTTCGGCTAAAGCTGCTGCTCGGCCAATTCGACTACGTTGACTACGGCGTCATGGACCGCACCCACACCCGGCTGTACACCGTCAAAACCGGGCGTGCCCTGTTAGAAGAGCAGGGCTACCGTGTCATCCACTTGCACATCGCAGGCAGCGGCCTGCAAAACGCCCTCAATGCCCGCGCGCGCCGCGAGGAGCGCCCCCCGCCGAAACCGATACTACCCGGCCTGCTGGCCTACGAACTCATTTACGTCGCCACGGTGAAGGCCTGATGTCCAATCGCGAGCAGAGCTTTCCGTTTAATCGTCGCTTCGTCAGCCGTATGGTGCTGCTGGCCGTCGTACTGGTGCAGTCCGTAACGCACCTGTTCTGGCTGCCCATTTCCGCCCACAGTGGGCAAGTCGCCATCCCGTGGATGCTCAATGAAGGCCGCACCCTCTTCGGCGATGTGATGGAACAACACGCTCCGGCAAGCTCGCTATTGGCGATGGGTGCGCAGCGACTGTTCATGTTCGCCGAGCCGCTCGTCGTTGCCCGTTGGATGAACGTCGGTGTCATCCTCGCGATTTCGCTGCTGGTGTACCTGCTCGCGGCCCACCTCCGCGCCGGTGACGAGCGCGCCGGGATGGCTGCCGTCCTCGTGTGGGCGTGGTGGGCACCCGTTTACGGCAATGTCGCCTTCTACTTCGATACGCTCTTGAGCTTTGCCGTGCTATTAGCGGTCGTCACATGGGTTAAGCTCGATGGCACCTCGCTGGAGCGGTCGTTTCCACGGTTGCCTTTTGCCGCCGCCGGGTTACTCATGGGCGCAGCGACCCTCGCCAAGCAACATGCATGGCTCGCTGTCGTCATGTTCGGCGTGTGGCTGTGGGTCTATCGAGATCGCAAACACCTGCTGGTGTACGGCGCCTCGGCGCTGGCCGCCCCCCTGCTGATGGTGGCCGCCTTTACGATACAGGGCAACCTGGGCAACTACATCTACTGGAACTGGACGTACAACCTCAGTGGCTTTATGCCGTCGGTCTTCCCCGATGGCGGTTTCTTCCGCAAGGTGATGCTCACCAACATCCTCATCCCCGGGTTTGTGCTGCTCTCGGTGCGCAGCCGCCGCGATGGCACCATCCGCGTCGAAGAACTGTGGGTGCTCGTCGGGTTGATGTGGCTTGCCACCGCTGCAACGCTCTACCCACGTGCGGGCGAAATTCATGTGATGGGGCATTTACCCTTCGTCGCCGTGATGAGCGGCGTCGTGCTTGGTACCCTTTGGGTGAACGTCTCCACGCGCCCGTGGTGGGCGTGGCCCCGCGAGACAACCTCCGTCGATACCGTTTTAGTGGGGTTGCTGGTGGCGCTGGCGCTTGGCTGGCTGTGGACGGGCGCAGCGGCTTACGTCCCAAGTGCGCTTGGCCCCGGTGTTGCCCCCGGCCACGACGAGTTCATCGAGCTAAGCGACAATCTTCAGCGGGTGGCCCGCCGCAGCGATACGCTGTTCATCCTCCCACAAACCGATAGCACCCCGCAAATTCATAGCATGAGCGGCATTCTGCCGCCCGGCACCTGGGTGAAAGGCTGGGCGTGGTACTTCGATGCCACCCGGGTAGACCTGCTCACCGAGTGGGAAACCCGCCCGCCGCGCCTGGTCGTCGTCTTCCCCGATTTACTCCGCGTCGGCGAGCCGGGCATCACGCCCCTCGTCGAATTTGTAGAGGACCGCTACACCGTTATTGCCGAAATCCCTACCGTGACCTTCCACGGTCCCGCGCTCATCTACCGGTTGAGGTAACCCGATGCGCTACAATAGCACCCGCAACGCCTGGGAGGACATCTGGGGCAGTGCCTCGGTCGATATCGAACTCAAAAGCGCCCTCTCCGCACGTACCCAGGAGACGATTCGCCTCTACGAACCCTACCTGCCGAAAGACCGCCCAATCCTCGAAGCGGGCAGCGGCCTCAGCGCGATTGTGGTCACACTGCGGCGGCGCGGCTTCGATGTCATCGGCATGGACTACGCGCTCAATGCGCTGCACACCTCCCGTAACTTCGACAATTCGCTGGCGCTGGCCGGGGGCGACGTTCATGCGCTGCCCTTTGCCGATGGCGCGTTCGGTGCGTATCTTTCGTTCGGCGTGCTGGAGCACTTCGAGCACGGCATGGACCCCGCGCTCTACGAAGCGCACCGGGTGTTAGGGCCAGGCGGGGTGCTCGTCCTCACGATCCCGTACCCCAATGCCGTACAGACCGCGCTGCGGCTCAAGCGAGAGTGGACCGGCGAAGATGCACTCAACGACGACGAGTTCTACGAGAGCACCTACACCCAACACGACCTCGTGCGCACCGTGCGCTGGGCGGGTTTTCGTCCACTCCTCGCCCAGCCGATTAGCCACGCCTACACGCTGTGGGGGGTCGGTGGACCGTTTCGGGCGCGCGGCTACTACGAAACCTCGCGCCTCGCCGAAAGCGCCGGGGCTGCCCTCAAAAAACACCTGCCGTGGGCCTTCGCCCACATGACGCTTGTCGTCGCCCGCAAAGTATGACCCGCCTCAGTGTGGTCATCGTCAGCTACAACACCCGCGACCTGCTCCGCGACTGCCTGCAATCCCTGGCGGTTAGCCCGGCAAAACCCGAGGTCATCGTGGTGGATAACGCCTCGCGCGATGGCAGCGCCGCCATGGTCGCTTCGGAATTTCCTCAGGTCAGGCTCCTCGCTCAAACGGAAAATACGTGGTTTTGCGGCGGTAACAATATCGGCATCCGCGCCGCGACTGGCGACTACGTGCTGCTGCTCAACCCCGATACGGTCGTGAAGCCGCACGCGCTCGTCACCCTGTTAGGCTTTTTGGAGCGCAACCGCGATTACCTTGGCGCGACAGCCCAACTCCGTTACCCCGATGGCACCGTGCAACGGACATGCTCCGCGATACCAACATACACGTACCTGCTGCTGAATCACACGCCCTTGGGCATTCTGCGCCCGCGTCTACGCAAGCGCATCCATGCGAAACACTGGTACGCAAACTGGGATCGCACGAGCAGCCGCGACGTGGAGGTGTTACCCGGCAGTTGCCTGATGATGCGTCGCACCGATATGCTGCTAGATGATGATCTGTGGTTGTACTTCCCAGAGGACGACCTCGCGCGCCGCTTCAAGGGGGAGAGCTTCCGGTATGTGGCGAGCGCACAAATCACGCACCGCGAAAAATCATCGACGCAAACATGGCTCGCCACGCGCGTATACTACCGCGATATGCTCATCTACACGCGCAAACATCACAGTGCAGGGAAGGCGACGCTGTTGTGGGCGCTCAGCAGGCCGCTATTGGTTGCGATGTGGCTACGGTCACGGTTTCGGCGGCGTTAGCCCTGGGCGCGGGCTACACATCGTCTCGCATGCGCCCCTACTGGCGTCAATCGACCCGATCCACCGACAGCTCGAAGACCCCACCCCGAAACGGCAAACCACGCGGTTCCTCGTCCGCCGCTTTGTAGAAGTACACATCCGTCGCAAAGATGAGATACTGCCCGGTACGCTGCGCCTCGTAGCCGATGATGGCGCTATCGGTGCCGTCTTCGTTGTCATTCACGCCCACGCGATCACCCACCGGGTCGAACAGATACAGTAACGTATCGAAGTCGTCGCTCGTCAGCTTGATGTCGAAGGTCTCGCCGGCTTCGGCGTTTAGCGCATAATAGAAAACCGGCTCCTCGGCAGTGCTCAGGCCGCTGCGGCTCTCGCCATACGCGATTTCCGCCAGGTTGATCTCAAGGGTCGCGTCGAAGGTTTGCTGCGTCGTCCCTCGCGAAACGCGCACCGCATAGTCGTGGCGACGCTCCAACGGCGGCGGGTTCCCCAGCGCGTTGATGTGCGTCGATGTCGAGGCCAGCACAAGGTATGTGCCAGCGTACGGCGGCTCGAGGCCTTGCACCGATGCAGCGCGTGCGTCGCCCCAGTCGTCACCGTAGGCCAGCACCTCGCCGCTTGAGCCCAGCAACACCATAAACGGGTCGACGACGACACCGCCCTCGCCTGCCGCTTCCATCTCCTCAAAAAAGCGATTGCCATCGCTGAGGTTGGTCGCGTACAGGCGGGCGGTCACGCTACCCTGCAACGCCCCCTCGACCTCGTCGCCCGCGCCTACCACCGTCAGCGCAGTCGGGGTTTGCGCGCGTACCGCGCCAACAAGGGCCAGCAGCACCACAAGAAGCACAAGTTTACGCATCGTCGTCCTCAACCAAACTCACCGAAATTTCGAAGACTCCGCCCACGTACGGGTCTTCGCTAAACGCATCGTCGGTGACGGTGTAAAAGTGCGCATCCGTCGCGAAGATGAGGTATTGCCCGTCGCGGTCGGCCTCGTAGCCGCCGATGGCACTGTTTGTGTCGGCGGCGGCGATGTCGTTACTCATCGCAACGCGGTCGCCAAGCGGGTCGAAGAGGTACAGCAGCGTATCGAATTGGTGGCTACTGAGGGTAACGTCGAAGGTGTCGCCTGCCTTGGCTTTCAGCGCGTAGTAAAACACCGGTTCCAGGATCGTGCTTTCGCCGTTGCGCGTTTCACCATAGGTTATTTCCGTCAGGTACAGTTCTAGCGCAAGCTCACGCGCACTAATGCCGATGCCATCGGCCACCAACTCATATTCGAACGGCCCGACAACCTCGCCCAACTGTGCGGGCCGGTCCATCGTAAGGTAGGCCGATGTCGTGGCCAGCAGGTAATAGTTGCCAAACGCGGGCGAAGCAAACCGAGAAATACGCGTCGGGTCGGCGTTGGTGGTACTGCTCCGGTAGACTTCGCCACGCGGGCCAAGCAACACCATGAACGGCTGACGCTCGTCGTTCGTCACGTTATCCATGCTGATGGT
>CAYSVE010000389.1:0-5955 GCA_964434365.1 uncultured Anaerolineaceae bacterium
CATCCCCGCACGCAGGGATTTGGGGTTGTACGCATCGACGGAGCCGGGCGCGAGCACGACGAGATCGACGCCTGCGGCTGCACCGGTTCGCAGGAGCGTGCCAAGGTTACCAGGGTCGCGAATGGCATCGAGGATAAGGGCACGGCGCGGTTTGTGCGGTGGGGTAGGGGTTGGCATCTCGCAGACGGCCAGAACGCCCTGTGGCTGTTGTGTGTCGCTGACGGTGCGCAGCAGGTATTCATCGACTGCGTAGCAGGTGGTGCCTGCCGCAAGCAAGGCTTCCGTAAGCGTATCGTCGCCCCTGGCTGTGATGAGCGCAAACTCAGGAACAACACCTGCCGCTAACGCGTCGCCCACCAGGCGAACCCCTTCGAGGACGATGCGGTTCTCCTTACGACGCGAACGCACACGCGATTGCAAGGCCGCGATCAGCTTGAGTTTGGCGTTGTTGGGGCTGGTAATTTGTTCCATCGAAGAGGGGTGGAAAGCAAACAGCCGAGCGACGGCCCGGCTGTTAATGTTACTTATTGCTGGTGCTGGCTGCTGAGTGCAACGAGCTTGGTGAAGGTTTGTGGATCGCGCACGGCGATGTCCGCCATCACTTTACGGTCGAGTTCGACCCCGGCCTGCTTGAGGCCATACATGAAGCGGCTGTAGCTCAGGCCATCCTGGCGCGCTGCCGCGTTGATGCGCGTTATCCACAGGCGACGCATGTCGCGGCGGCGGGCGCGGCGGTCTCGATAGGAATACCAGAGGCTCTTGAGCATCGCCTCGTTGGAACGGCGGAACAGACGGCCCCGTGTGCCCCACTGTCCCTTCACCATTTTGATGACTTTCTTGTGCTTGCGGCGGCGTACGAAGCCGGTTTTTGCTCTTGGCATGTGCTTACTTACTCCTGTAGGCAACAAACACCCGGAGCGCAGGCTCCGGGCATGGAATGTTCGAATGTGTGGAGAACCGCAGCGACTTACGCTGGGGGGTTCGCCTTGTACTTACCCAGGTAAGGGGCCAGCGTGCGCACGCGCTTGGCTTCCTTCTTATTTTCGACTTCCAGCATTTTGGTGAACTTGGCCTTCACGCGCTTGGATGTACGACGGCGAAGGTGGCTCTTCCCACCCTTCGTGCGTACCACCTTGCCTGTGCCCGTTACCTTAAAGCGCTTGGCAGTCGCTTTATGTGTCTTCAGCTTGTACTTCTTACCCACGATGCTCGCTCCGGTTATTTCTTGTTCGAGTCGATCGGCGCGAGGAGCATAGACATGTTGAAGCCTTCCAGGTTGGGCTTCTGTTCCACAACCGCCACATCTTGGAGCTGCTGGGCGATCTCGTCCAGTCGCTGCCGCCCAATATCCGAGTGCGTGATCTCACGGCCACGGAACTTCATCTTCACGCGTACCTTCATGCCGTTGTCGATCCAACGTCGAGCATCACGAATTTTGAAACCCAGGTGATGGTCATCCGTCTTTGGGCGCAATTGAATTTCTTTGATCTCAACCTGCTTTTGCTGCTTACGCGCTTTGCGCTCTTTGCGCTGCTGCTCGTACTGGAACTTCCCGAAGTCCATGATGCGGCACACAGGCGGGTTCGCATTCGGCGCGACTTCCACAAGGTCGAGGTTAGCTTGCTCGGCCATTTGCAGGGCCTTGCCGATGGATACCACGCCGATGTTGTCGTTATCCTCGTTGATGAGGCGAACTTCGCGCGCGCGGATTTGCTGGTTGATGTGGTAGTTTGTGGAGGCTATGTCCTCGTGTCCTCTCGTTTTGGTTAACTACAGAATATGAAAAAGACCGAGCTTTGCTCGGCACCTAAGTCTAACATACGCCCAAATGCGCGTCAATGGGCGCAGATGGTTCAGGCGAGTTGAATTGCGCGGGCTATGGGTTGCTCGCCCTCGGCATAACTACGCACTGTTGAAAGCGCATCAGCGAAGGCGTCTAGCAAGTCGGCGTCGGTGCCTTTGTAGCGCCGTAGCGTTTGCAGGGTACAGGCTGTGCAGCCCCGCATGGCCCGGTAGCTATCCGTTTCGCAGCTCAGGCAGCCATTCAACCGCACCATCAGCAACATAAACGCGAGACTTTCTTCGTGGCACTCCGGCAGGTTTTCAATGCGCCTGACGAGGGTTTCCCATTCTGGCCCTCTAGCATTTTTGAGAGATGAAATAATATGATGGGGAAACAGCAGCGCATTATCGGTATACATGCTTGTTCCTTCGGTTTATTGTGGTAAACATGAGGTTCGATAAAACATTTGTGACACGTTTAGTCACTTCAAGACTACGGCCTTTTGGACACCTATGGTCATAGTACCGTGGTACCAAGGAGTGAAAATGCGGAATTTTTTCTGGCTCTTACTACTTTTGAGCGGGTGCGGGGGCGGGGCGGTGGTCCTTGCGCCTACCCCCCGCCCGCCCGATGTTTCACCGTTGACCTACCAGCACCCTGGTGGTGCCTTCGTGCTGACGTTGCCGCGCACCTGGGCGGTTATCGAGCGGAATACCACGACGCTGGCGACAACGGCCTTCTCGCCGCCGGGTGCACACACACCGGTCGTGTCGGTAGCGGTGGTGCGTCTGGGGCAGCCCACGGCAGATGACGAGGCTTTTCTGTCCATGCTGGACCAGTATCAGGGGCAAATACGGCCCGACGCCGAGCGCTACACCGAGCAAAGCCGCGAGGCGATGGGCGATGGAAGCTGGCGCATGACAGGTGTTAGGCAAAATGCCGTGGGGCGCGCACAACCCGTCAACACCTTTATCGAACAGGCTGGTGACGTGCTCGCGGTGATCGATGTGATCGTACCGCCGGAAGACACACGCGAATTTGTCGAAATGCAGGCGGTGGTGAACACGTTGACCCTCGACGAAAACGCCCCCCTGGAACCCACCGCGCTTTCGACATTGGCCTTTGCCACCCAAATACGCCTGGAGGTGCTCAACCTACACACCTGGGCGACATCCGACGGCGTGTTTTTCGTGACGGGTGAAGTCGCCAACTTTGGCGATTCGGCCCAGGTGAATCTGCCGGTGCGTGTGGTACTCAACGCGGCAGATGGCCGACCGATTGCCGAAGCTGTCGATACAGTGATGGGGTTAGGGGTTATGCCAGGGAGCTTTGCGCCCTTCAGCTTGCGGTTTGGGCAGGGCCAACCCCCACTCACGACGACGTACTCCCTTTTCGTGGGTGACGGTGAGACCGATGCCGAACTCGTTGGCCCAGATGTGCTCTCGTGGACGGACGAATCTGAGGTGCTAGAGAGCGGCGGGTTGCGGGTTCGAGGTATGGTCACGAACCAAAGCGACAGCTTCGCGTACACGCCACGGGTGACGGTCACCGTCTTCGACTCCGAACAGCGGGTCATCGCGGCAGCCTTCGCCGACCTCGATGTGGTCGAACTCGCCCCCGGCGATGCGGCGGATTTCGACGTGACCATACCCGAAATGGGGGGGACCCCATCTCGGTATCTAACGACGGTGCAAGCGGTCCCCTAGGGTTCTGGATTGCGCAGGGCGGCGAGGTCCGCCGGGTTTGCCGTGCTTTCCTGGCCGACTAGCAACAATCGCTGGAACAGCCGTCGAAGCTGCGGTGGCGTGAGGTTGTCCTCGGTGAGCAATGTGCGAGAGTCGCCCGCGCGGTCTACCTGGATGGCGTACTGGAAAGCCCCGTTCGTTGGAACAACTGGCTTGAATGTGCCCGTCAACTGGAAGAAATTGATGTCGTCCAGAATAGAGTCCACTTCGAAGACGATGTCCAGCGAAACGCTCGACTCGACGTCGTTGCGAATAAGGGTGCCATCCTGGAATAACCGCACCGATTCCGTTTCGTTGAACGGCCCCCCCGACTGGATGAACTGAATCTCATCGAATATCGCAGCTTCGAGCGGGTCTTCGTTGAGTAGGCCATCTTCGCTGGTGATGGGCATCTCCACGGCCACGCCTGCTGGCACACGTGTCGGTGGGTTGACGATTTCTGGCACTTGTGAAACAGGGGTGGCAAGGCCATCTTCGACAGCGGCTTCGGGGGCGGCGGCCTGCGTTGCCGAGAGATCATCCAACTGCCGGAAATCGCCGGTGGGCAGCGGGGTGACCTCGAAGCGCTCCTCGTTGCCTTCCTCGGATTGATCTGGAATTTCCACTTCACCGCTAAATTCGGGGTCGCGGGCGGCACGTCCACCACAAGCCGCAACCGTGAGCAATACAGTCATCAAAAACAGATAGCGTAGTTTCATCATTTGTGTTTTCCCGAAAACTAAGCCTGCCTCAAGTCTCACCTACAAAGGTACGGTCTGCAAGCGGGTTTGTGTTCGGGTTTGTTTAGATGCTGTGTAGAAAACCCCCTGTAAGCCGATACCGGCCATCAAACAGTAGATGGGGATGAGTGGCAGATAGTACCGTTGCCAGGGCATCGGGTTCGCAAGGAGGCCCACCAACACAATACCTAACCACAGCATTAGGCCGATGGCATTCTGTGGGGTGCTTCGGCGTGTGGGCGGCCATAGCACAAAGAATAGACCCGCCCCAGCCAAGACTGTCAGGGCTACGACAAGTAATCCGCCCCGAGGCCAGCGAGGCAGTGGTGATTGCGCCCACCGGTTCATCTCAGCTTCGATGTCTGGCACGCCACGCCAGTTGCCAATTTCGTAGTGGACGACCGGCGCGACAAATGGTTGTGTTACGATCCCCGCGACCCGTTGCGGCAACGATGTCGGCGCGTCCTCGTTGATAAGCACCTGTATACTGAGCAGTTCGTTACGGAGGCGCACCAAGTCCTGCAAGCGCGGAATCGGATCGTTCCAGAGGGCCGGCGAAAGCGCGACGAACCACGCAATCGAAAGCACGCCACATACGAACAAGGTCACCAATCGTGCTGAGAGGGACCGAAGCGGACGGTCGAACCGAACCGAGGCCAACAGCCATAACCACGCCGCCGCGACATACACCGCGCCGCTGTGCTTACTCGCGACCGTCAACCCGGCGGAGAGCACCAGCGCGGCCCACCATCCGATGAAAAGGCGTCTGCTGTTGGCGGGGTTCGTCAGGTGTTTGCTGAGCATCGCCGCCAGTAAAATCGTCAGCAGGCCGAAGCACAACACCGAGCCTTCGAGCACCGTACGCCGACCCTGCAACAGCAGGATCGGGTGCAGGCCGTAAATCGCAGAGACGAAATAGGCAAACGGGTGGCTCACAAACTGGTGTGCCAACACGAACATCACGACGATGCTCACCGAGAAAAACAACGCCTGGGGCGCACGTATGGTGTGGAGGAGCGCATCGGTGGGGCGTTTGCCGTTTTCCACGTTGGTTTCGTAGCTCTGGCCCCAATCCCAGCCTGGAGCCTGGTCGGTGAGGTCGCCGGTGGTGAAACCCGCTACATGCCACGCGAAGCCGCTCGTGTAGCGCTGCACGCTCCCGTTGAGCATCCGCAGGTGCTGCTCGCTATCGAAGATGTACGGCGGCCCCGTGAGTAACTGCTGCGGCTGCCGGTAGATAAACATCGTCGCGTAGTCGTGGGTGGCATAGGTCAGCATGGCCTCATCCCCATGAAAGGTGGACAGGCCAACGCCACTTACCGCATAAATCGCGAGCGCCAACAGCCAGACACCGTCGAGCAGGCGCTTAAAGCTGAAGTTGCGTCGCATGGCGCACGAAATCCTGCTGTAGCAGCGCCTCCATCACGGGTGGGGGCACGGGTTGGTCCAACGCAAGGACAGTGAGTGTGTTGCCACCGGGTGCGGCCCGCCCAGTGTGCCAGCTTGCGATGTTAACCTCGTTGTCCGCAAGCAATGTGCCGATTCGCCCGATCACACCGGGGGTGTCCTTGCTGCCCATAATGAGCATGTGCCCCTGCGGAATGAAATTCATGGGGTATTGGTCGATGAGCACGATGTGCGGCTCGAACTCGCCGAGCAATGTGCCGCTGATGCCAATTTCCGTGTCGTCTTACCAGAAGCCCTGGCA
>CAYSVE010000390.1:0-5954 GCA_964434365.1 uncultured Anaerolineaceae bacterium
CTGCCGCCTCCGCAAAGATGCTGTCAAGCGTACGGCAGGCGACGGTCAGCGCCGAAAGCATCGCGGACCTCATCAGCGATGATCCGGCGACCACCCGCCGCGATGACCCCACCGTCAACGCACTCGATGGTGGCGCGCAACTCAGTGCTTCGAAGTCCGTGGCGCTTGTCCGCGACCGCGACGGAAACGGTAGCCCGTCACCAGGAGACCGCTTGCAATACCGCATTGTGGTCGAAAATATCGGGGCTGCTGATGCCCAGAACGTCGTGCTGGTCGATGCAATCGACGAAAACGCGACGCTCGTCAACAGTAGCGTTGTCGCTACACTGGGCACAGTCGATACGACTGATGGGGACCTGACGGTCAATTTCGGCACACTCAGCGACGATGTCATCATCACGTATCTGGTAGACATTGCCTCGCCACTGGTGACGACCACCAACCAAATCAGCAATCAGGGTGTGTTAACCAGCGACAATGCCCCGGACGCCTTCACAGATGACCCGGCCCAACCCGGCAGCGATGACCCAACGCTCGTAATGCTGGTTTCTGCGCCAGAACTGCGCGTCGAAAAGACGGGTGCGCGCGCGAGCAATACCATCACTTACACCGTAACAATTTTCAACGATGGCGACGGCACCGCGACAGGCCTCACGTTCAGCGATACGGCTTCCGACATCAATTTGAACCTCGTGCCGGGTTCGGTGAGTGTGCCTGCTGGCGCGTCGGTGATCGAGGATTCGCTGGTACGGCTACGGCTGTCCCTTGCCGATCTCGCGCCCGGCGCAAGCGTGGCGTTCACCTTCGATGCCACCCTTGCCGATCCGCTCATCGGCAACCCGGCAAGCGTGGCGAACCAGGGTAGTGCCGATGCAGACGGCATCGGCGCGGTCGATAGCGATGACCCCAGTACCGACATCCCGAATGACCCGACACGGTTGGCGTTGGGCAGCGGCACTATCACGATCATCACCGAGAAGGCCGAGTTTATCGAGCCACTTGGCCCCGGCGCTCGCATCACGTACAACCTCAGTGTGACAAACACGGGCGCGGAAACTGCTGTTAACCTAACGATCTCCGATTTGCTGGATGACCCATCGATCGACGATATTTTTGGGCCGATCGACGCCAACACGTTCGAAGATCGTGAAATTGACGTGTTGCGCCCGGCGAGTGGCGGCTACAACATTACTGTCGATGAGTTGCCCCCGGGTGAGACAGTGAACATCAGCTTCTCGGTTATCCTCACCGATCCACTGCCGCCAGATGCGATCGAGGTTGTCAGCCAGGCGCGTGTGGTCGGCGACAACATCGGTGAGGTGTTTAGCGAGGTTGTTCGAGCACCTCTTGGGAGTAACACCACGGTCGATGCCACCCTGTTGGATGCGGGCATTGCTCGCCCGGGTGATGTCGTGTTCTACACGGCTTCGGTCGTCAATACAGGGGCAAACGACGCACGCAACGCGACCTACACCGATTCCCTCAACGACCGCAATCTGTCGCTTGTACCAGGCACAGTGAATGTCAGCGCCGGGACGATCATCACAGGGAACGACAACGGAGATACCACGGTCGTCGTCGCCCTGGGCGATATTCCACCAGACGACGCGCTGCCCAACACGTATCGAGCGCGGGTCGCGGAGGACATCCCCGATGGCACGACCCGCGTCGTCGCACAGGCCATGGTAACTGGCGATAACTTCCCAGATACCACCACCCGTGACGCGTCCGCGGCGGGGCGAACTGTGACCGCACTGGTTGTACCGCGCTTTAGCGATTTGAACGCGCGCCTCAGTGCCCCGACACAGGTAGTGCCGGGCGGGCGGATGCTCTACACTTTGGAAGCAACGAACACCGAGGACGGCGTGCTCGCGCGCGATGTCATCGCGGAAATTCCGCTCCCGGCCGATGTTACCTTCGACGAAGCACAACAGGGTAATTGCTCAGTCGATGGCGATACGGTCACCTGTAATGTGGGCGGTGTCGACCCAGGAACTGCCGTGACAGTGTCGTTCTTCGTTGCGGTAGATGCAGGTGTTGCGGTAGGTACGGAAATCGAGGCACAGGCGGAAATCACCAGCCGAGACGAGGAGACACCGCAAGATAGTAACACCGTGTCGACGGATGTCGTCGACACGCTGACGATGACGGACATCGCCGTCACAGTCGATGATGGCCGAACGGCGCTCGTCAGCGGCAACGATGCGGCAGGCTCCACCACAACAACGTACGAAATCGATGTGCTGAACACCGGCCTCGATGTGAGCGACCTCGCGGTCGACATCACCCTGCCGACCGAGTTCGAAGAAGCGATGATCGAATGGGAATGTGCGGCGACGGGGGACCAAAGCGATTGCCCGGATATACCGGACGGTACAACATACTCCCTCAGCCTCGATGATGTGTCCCTCGTCGATGCAGGTGGTTTCCAATTTACAGTAGAGGCGCGCATTCTGCCGGTCGATGAACTGCCGTCTGGGCCGGTGCCGGTGACGGTGGAGGTTATCGCCACGAGTGCCGACGACCCCGACGGTGAAGACAATAACAACACCGCGCGCGATACGAACGGCATCATCTACGACCCGCCGAGCGGCGAAAAGACCGGCACCGCCGATGGCAACATCATCACATGGACGCAAACGTGGATCAACAACGATGCGCTCACGGCGACCGGTGTCACGATTGTCGATACGCTGCCCGATGACCAGAGCTTCGTTGATGGCAGTGTGCGCTGCGAGTTCGATGGGGTGACGACCGGCGTATGTGCCTACGACCCGGATACGCGCGAAGTCGTGTTCGATGGCAGCATCGGTCCAGATGGCCCGGGCTTCGAAGACCCTGCCGATACGCTGCGCATTATCTTCGAGGTGGAAGTCGACGACGACGGGACCTACGACAACGCCGCTGACCTCTCGACCAATAACAGTGCGTCCGAAACGGCGTCTGCCTCAGCATCTGTGCGTGTTGATAGCGGTGATGATGACGATGGTGGTGGCGACGGCGGTGTGGCTGGCGGCGATGATGGCGGCCTTCCGGGGGCTAATGGTGTCGCCGGGGGCGGGGGTGTCGGTGCGGAAGGTGTGGCATCGAGTAGTGATGGACTCGTACTGCGGAAGGTCGCGCAGCCACCGTTTGCGCTTCCCGGCGCGCAAGTCGTCTTCACTGTTAGCCTGACGAACGAAGGGGATAGCTCGCAGGCGAACCCGATCATCTCCGACCAGGTGCCTGCACAATTCGTGATCGACGGGGTATCTACCAGCGGGCCAGGGAGTGCGATCGTCAACGGGCAGTTTATCACCTACTCCGCTGCGGAACTCCAACCGGGTGAGACGATGAGCCTCGTCATCGACACACGTATTCGTGCCGATGTCGGGTTGCCGTTCATCCTCACGAACACAGCCACCAGCGAAGACATCGCCGTTAGCGCCACAGTCATCAGCGTGAATAGCCTCCCCCAAACAGGCGAAACACCGTGGTGGCGGGGATGGTTGCTCGGGCTAGCAGGTTGTGTGCTATTGCGTGCGGGCGTGGCGGGGTATCGCCGCGTGCGGGCATCGCAGTCCTGACGTCATGCGACCACACCGGGGATGTGCTCTGGTGTGGTCAGTTTCGTGTTGTGCTCAGGGCTTCACAGGCTCATGGCCGATTAGCGCGTTTACGAGCGAATCGAGGTCGGTTTCGCTGGCCACCTGCTCGGCCTGCGCGTAGCGGTCTTCAGGAAGTTCTTCCTTCAGCTGCGCCTGGAGTTCCTGCGCCATCTCTTTCACCTCGCCTGCCGATGCCTCATGGTTGAGGATGAGGATGGTATACGCGGCTGCTGTCTCGCGGTCGGCGTGAATGCGCGCGATCCCGATGAGGCTTTCGAGAATCACCGGGTACGCGTTGATGCTCTTCGCCTGGGAGATCGATTCCATATAGTATTCGCGTGCAGTGTCGATCTTTTCCTGCTTTTCGGCGGTTTGGCCCATATTGGCGTAGGTATTGGCGACTTCATAGATGTTGCCCAACCGCTTGAGCACACCCAGCGCCTGTTCGAACAGCATTTGTGCGCGGTCGAAGGCCTCGGCGAGCATTTCATCGTAGCCCATGTTGTTGAGGGTGTACGCTTGCAAGCGTAAATCGCCGATCTTCCGTACGATTTCCAGGCACTCCTCGTAGTAAGCCCGCGCCTGTTCGATGTCTCCCTTAACCGAGTACACAGTGCCCAGGTTCAGCAGGGCGTTTGCGACCCAGCGCCGCTCATGATTCTCGCGGCTGAGTTCCAAGCCCTGCTGGAAGAAGCGACTCGCGTCATCGTAGTCGCCCAGCGAGAAGTGCGTGACCCCCAACCGCGTAATAGTTTTGATCGTTGTTGGTGCGTCGTCGTCCAGTGCACTGCTGATGCGTAGGCTCTCCTCACCGAGTTCGATCGCCTTCACGTAGTCGCCCTGCTGGGTATAGATTTGCCCCAGGTGGCTAAGCGCTTTGGCAGTGCCGTGCCCGTGCTTTAGCTCGCGATAGCTCGCGAGGCTTTGCTCGCCATGGCGAAGCGCATCGTCGTAATTGCTGAGTTGGAACAACACGTCGGATAGTTCCAGCTCAGCATCAGCGGTGCGGGCCTGGTCTTCGATTTCGCGTGCAATCGCGTTAGCATCGTTAGCGAACTTGGCCGCGGCGTCGTAGTTACCCAGGTATTTATTGGCCTCACTCAACATGATGAGTGCATCGGAGCGGGCGATATGGGCATCATCTGGTAGCATTTCCAGGGCACGCATGAGATGTTCGATGGCTTCGCCGAGGGCGCTCATGCCAAGGGCATACTGGCCTGCCACCTGCTCGTAGTGGAGTTCTTTTTCGGTGTCGCCAGCCAGCCGCCAATGATCGGCCAGCGTGCTTGCCCAATCGGGGGCATCGGGGTAAGCCGCTTCGATGGCGACGGCCAGCCGCCGATGCAGTGCGGGACGCTGATCGGTTTCGACGGTTTCGACAGTGGCTTCGCGCAGTTTGTCGTGGCTAAAATGCCACTCCTGGTCCGATGATTCGAGCACAGCACAGTCCGTACAAATCGAGAGCCAGCTATCTAGCTCGACATCTGGGGCGAGCTTTGCGACGATTTCGAGGTCGACTTCGCGGCCAGCAAGTGCAGCTATCTGCAATAGGCCGTACGCCTCCCGCGGGACACGGTCGAGGCGGCGAGATAACACCTCACTGATGCCACCCGCAGCCACCGTCGATGGCAGGTCCATGCCTTCTATCTGTTCGAGGTTTCCAGCTTCTTCGGCCAGGGCACGAATTACCTCGATTAAGAAGTAGACGTTGCCCTCGGTTTCATTTTTCAGCAGTCGAAGGATGTCCTCGCGG
The DNA here is from genome assembly GCA_964434365.1 of uncultured Anaerolineaceae bacterium. GTDB lineage: Bacteria > Chloroflexota > Anaerolineae > Aggregatilineales > Phototrophicaceae > CAYSVE01. The sequence goes on from CAYSVE010000390.1 coordinate 5,341, forward strand.
TGCCCAGCCTCGCCGAGCATCGCCCCACTAATCTGCTCGATAGCCGCGGGAGTCAATCGTTTGAGGTGCAGGCTGTTCGCTGTGGGGAACTGTTGCACGAAATCGGCTTGTTCGTCGTGGCGGTAGCTACCCACGACCAGCAACGATAGGTCCTCTGTGACCAAACTCAACGCCTCTAGCACTTTCAGGCTTTCCTCGGTGTACTGCAAATCTTCGAGGATGAGCAGAATCGGCCCCTCGTATTGCAGGAAGAGATTCACGATGGCGTTGATGAGGCGTTGCTGCCGCTCTGGGCCTTCAAGGTTGAGCATGGCGGTCGCTGGTTTGCCCAACAGTTGTTCGATGTCTGGGACGATATCCTTGAGCACACCCGCATCGGCAGGGTCGACATCGGAGGCGAGCAACAAGCGCCGAATCGGATCGCGCCAGAGTTGGTATGAAACACCCCCATTCATGACACCCTGCCCGCGCAAAACCAACACGCCGCGCACCAACCCGGCGACGCGAAGTTCCTCTAGTAGGCGAGTTTTGCCAACACCCGTTTCGCCGCTGAGGAGCCAGAAGCTCCCTTTGCCGTCCTTTTAACCGCATGCAATGCAGTACACAGTTGGGTT
>CAYSVE010000391.1:0-5943 GCA_964434365.1 uncultured Anaerolineaceae bacterium
AGGAAGTAGGGCAACGTACGTTAGACTACCTGGAAAATTACATCTTGAAGCAGGTGGTTGCACCGAGTGACGTTGCAGCGGTCATTATCGAGGCGATGCAAAGTGATGGCGGCGTGGTCGTCCCTCCACCAGATTTTCTGCCCGGCCTCGAAGCGATTTGCCGCAAGCACGGCATCATGCTCGTGCTCGACGAGGTAAAAATTGGGATGGGGCGCACAGGCAAGATGTTTGGCTTCGAGCATAGCGATATCACACCCGATGTCGTGGTGTTGGGTAAGGCACTTGGCGGTGGCGTTCCCCTGAGTGCGGTCATCGCCCGCGCAGAACTGCTCGACGTAGGCACATCGCTAGCGCTATTCACCGCTGCGGGGAACGGCATCAGTTGTGCGGGTGGCCTCGCGACATTGAAGATACTCGAAGAAGACAACCTCATCGAAAATGCGGCGACGGTTGGCGAGCATCTGCATCAAAAACTATTGACACTTGCCGAAAATCATGCGTTGATCGGCAATGTGCGCGGTATAGGGTTAACACAAGGCGTTGAACTGGTGACATCTGATGGGCAGCCAGCCAACCGCGAGGCCGCGAAGGTCGTCTATCGCGCCTATGAGCTGGGCCTGGTGTTTTACTACGTGGGTACCTTCTCGAATGTGCTCGAACTCACGCCGCCGTTGATTATCACGAAAGAACAGATCGACACGGGTGTGGAAATATTGGATCAGGCTTTAGCCGACGTCGCCGCTGGTAAGGTCAGCGATGAGCATGTCGCGGCCTATGCTGGTTGGTAGCCGAACAATCACTTACGGAGAATTCGCTTCATGGACAAAGATGCGCTACTGAAAAAACTTGAAGACGACGGTATCAAGAATTTTTGGGCCGTTTATCACGATTTCAACGGGCGGGCTTGTACAAAAACCGTACCCCCACCGAAGTTCGCAGACATCGTGGAAGATGGTGTGGTATTCGCTCGTGCGAATCTCGATTTCGCCCATAACGACCACATGGCCGAACCGGCCCTCTTCACCGCAGATACTGGTGACTTCCTCGCAGTGCCGGACCCCAATGCATATTACCCCTTGCCCTACCTGCCGGGGACGGCGCTTGCGCTTGTCGATATGCTGACGGAAGCGGGTGCGCCCTTCCAGGGTGACTCACGCGGCGCACTCAAGCGGATGGTGGCAGCCTACGCCGAACAGGGTATTTACGTGACGGCTGCACTGGAGTCGGAGTTTGCGCTGTACACCCAAACACCAGATGGCGATTACGCAATTGCAAACTCCGACGGTATGTTCACGCTTGCGGGCCTCAACCGCTTTGCCGACCTCATGCACGAAATCGTTGGCACGCTGGAAGAAATGGGCATCCGCGTGGAGCAGTTGGGAAAGGAATACGGCCCGTCGCAGTACGAGATGACCACGCGCTACGGAGACCCCGTGACCGCCGTCGACCAAAATCTGGTGATGAAGGAAGTCGTTCGTGCGCTCGCGTTGCGACACGATGTAATCGCGTCCTACATGCCCAAAACGTTCGACGAAATCCCCGGATGCGGGATGCACGTTCACATGGCGTTATGGGACGCCGACGGGAATAACATTATGGCTGGTGACGGCGATCTGCTCTCGCCGAAAGGGCGCAGTTTCATTGGTGGGCTGTTGAAGCATGCACCGGGCCTGTCGGGCGCGGGCGCACCCACTGTGAACTCGTATAAGCGACTGCAACCGGGGTCGTGGGCACCGGCACATATTACCTGGGGTGTAGGCAACCGTGCTGGGCTTGTCCGTGTGCCGGACGCCAACAAGCGTGTCCGCGCGGAGTTTCGGGTGGGCGACAATACGTGTAACCCGTACATTTTCCTTACGGCACTGCTGGCCGCCGGGCTAGATGGCATCGAGAACAACATAGACCCCGGCGAACCCCTCAGTGACATCGACGTCGGCCATATGAGCGAGGCCGACATGGCCGAACATGAGGTGCAATATTTACCACGCTCGGCGCCGGAGGCGCTCACCGCCCTCGAAGCTGACAGTGTGCTGATGGATGCGTTATCACCGGTGGTTGGGCCAGAGTTCCTGAAGGTCAAGCGCCTGGAAATCGACACGTATAACCTGCACGTCCACGCGTGGGAACGCCAGATGTATCTGGAGGTTACGTAGCACATGCTGGACTTTTCAGACCAGCCGATAGTCGATGTTCACTGTCATCCTTACACACGAAAGGAATCCCTTACGCCGGACGAATGGGTGAATACGACCGCCTTCGGCGGCGGTTCGGCGGCATACCTCGAAGCGGGTGGTGTGACAGTGGATGACGCGGCCCTGGCGATGCTCAAGCGCGTCAAGCACGACACGATTTACTTCCGGTACATGGTACATCGCCTCGCTGAGTATTTCGGCTGCGACGCAGATGTCGACGCAATCGTCGACGCGCGCAACACGATGATCACCGACAAAGGCTACAATCGCTACGCCAATGGCATGCACGACGCGGCGAACATTACGACGCTCATCATGGACTTTGGCAACCCACTGCCACAGGTGCCCATCGAACCGTTCCGTGAGGAGGTCGGCATAGACGTGGTACCGCTGTTGCGCATCGAGGTGTTGATTCAGGATTTGCTCGACGAAGACATCGGCTGGGCGGAGTTCCAGCGGCGCTACGATGACAGCATCGCCGACGCGCTAACCAACGGCGGCTACAAGGGCCTCAAGTCGATCATCGCCTACCGTACTGGGCTGGATATTTCGCCAGTGAGCCGTGGCGAAGACCAGGGCAGGCAGGCTCACGACATCATCAAGCGGGTGCGAGGCCGTGGTGGAAATGCCATCAAGCAACTGCGCGATCACCTGTTTTGCCGTGCGATGGAACACTGCATCGACCATGACGTACCGTTTCAGGTTCACACGGGTATGGGCGACTGGGAAGTGCATCTCGCGGCCTGCCGCCCTGCCCTACTGATGGAGTTGCTGCGTTACCCGGTGTATCGTGGCTGCCGGGTGCTGCTCGTTCATACGGGTTACCCCTACCACGCCGAGGCTGGATACATGGCGAACGTCTTGCCAAACATCTGGTGTGACCTCTCTGAAGGGCTGCCATTCGCGGGTAACGCCGCCAAGCGGATCATCCGTGAAGTGTTGGAAATGGCCCCGGTATCGCGCGTGTGCTACGGGTCGGATACCTACGGTTCGCCGGAGCCGTTCTACACGAGCGCGCTGCTCGGTAAACAGGCGCTTGCGCAAGCCCTCGACGAGCTAGTGGCGGACAAAATGCTCGCTGCCGCCGAAGCGCAACAGGTCGGCGCAATGATTCTCTCAGAGAACGCGCGCGACCTGTACAAGCTCTAGCTACGTCACCCGTGGAGCGGTGTTGTACGCCTCGTACATCCGCTCCTCCACGATTTGCTTCATCCGCATGACCGCAGTATGAATATCTTCGAACGTCGTGTAGATCGGCGCGAGGCCGATGCGAATGTTATCCGGCGCGCGGAAGTCCGGCAGAATGTTGAATTCGTTGATGAGCGCAAGGTCGATACGCAATCCCTCAGGGTGACCCAACGACACGTGCGAGCCGCGAATCGAGGCATCGCGCGGGCTGTTGAGGGTGTAGCCAAGCGGCTGCAAAAGGGCCTCCCACATGTCGATGAGATAATCGGTCTGCGCGACCGACTTTGTACGGAGTCGGTCCATCCCGGCTTCGATGAGCAAATCGACACCAGGCTCGATGGCCGATACGGAAAGTATCGGCGGCGTTCCGGTCAAAAAGCGGCGAATGCCATCGGTGGGGGTGTAGTCCATGTCGAAGGCGAAGGCGTTCTTCTGGCCGATCCAGCCGGAAATCGGGTTGAGTAGTTTATCCTGCAAGTCGCGGCGAACATAGAGGAATGCAGGCGCGCCGGGACCACCATTCAGATACTTATAGGTGCAGCCCACGGCAAGGTCAGCGTTTGCGCCGTTGAGGTCAACTGGCACCGACCCCACGGAATGGCTTAAATCCCACAAGACCATACCGCCCGCAGCGTGTACTTTTCGTGTTACAGCAGCCATATCGTAGACGAAGCCGCTCTTGAACACGGTGTGCGAAACTGAGACAAGTGCAGTTTCCTCATCGACCACGATGTCGGCGCCGTGTATGCCATCCGGGGAGGGTTGAATGTCGAGGGTGTGCTGCCCACCCAACAGGTCGATCGCGCCCTGAAAGATGTACACGTCGGAGGGAAAGTTCAGGTCGTCGGTGATGAGCTTCGTACGTCCTTCCTGATACCGCAAGGCAGCAACCGCTAGCTTAAACAGGTTCACCGATGTCGAATCGGCGATGATGACTTCGTCTGGCCCAGCACCGATGAGTTGTGCAATTTTCGCACCGATGCGTACCGGAGCTTCCCACCAACCCTCGTTCCAACTGCGGATGAGCCGTTCGCCCCACGCTTTCTGCGTGAGATCGGCCAGAAGGGCCGCGCTGTCACGAGCGAGTCGGCCCAGCGAGTTGCCATCGAGGTAGATTAAGTCCGGGTCATTGAAGACGAAGCGCTCGCGAAAGGGGGCAAGCGCATCGGTTGCATCGAGTTGGCGGGCGTATTCAAGCGAGGTGTCGATCATTGTCATAGCTCCGTGCGAATGGCCCATAAATCTGGGAAGAAGGGATTCAGGGTGGTGCGCAGGTAGGCTGTGCCTGCCGAACCACCGGTACCGGGTTTCGTGCCGATTGTTCGCTCCACCATTTTGACGTGCCGATAGCGCCACTCCTGCAACCCCTCATCGAGGTCGACCAGACGCTCACAGAGCGGCAGCACGGTGGTGTCTTTACGGTACACCTCGATGAGCACCTGCTGCAATGCTATCGATTCGTCTACTTGCTCCCGCACATCGCGTTGTAGAATATCATTAGGCACCGTATAACCTCGCGCTGCGAGGTAGTGCACGAACGCATCCCAAAGGGTTGGCGCATCGTAGCGATGTTCTAACCGCGCCGTCGCGATGGGGTCATCGGCAAAGTGGGTAACCATAGCTTTGCGTTTGTAGCCGAGCAAAAACTCGATCTCGCGAAATTGATACGACTGAAAGCCGCTCGCCGATGACAAATACCGCCGAAAGGCATTGAACTCCAATGGCGACATCGTTTCCAATACGTCGATTTGCGTCACGACAGTTTTCAAGATCGTCAGAACGCGTTTGAGGGTGTTCAGGGCGCGGGGCGTATCGTTTTCGTTGAGTAGTTTGCTCAGGTGGTCGAGTTCGTGCAGCATTTGCTTGAACCATAACTCATACACCTGATGGATGATGATGAACAGGGTTTCGTCGTGCTCCGGCTCATCGGAGCGTGGGACCTGTAGCTGGAGGAGCGAATCTAATCGCAAATAGGTGGAATAGGTTATATTTGGCTTCATGGTCAATCGACAATCTGTGCGTCAGAATAGAGCTTAAGGTACCACTTTTGACGACGCAAGCACAATCAACGAGGAGAGATGATGTCCCAGGATACATGGACGGCGGTAGACAGTTACTTCGAGGCCTTGCTTCACCCCGCAGACCCCGCACTCGACGCCGCGTTAGTCGCCAGCGAAGCCGCCGACCTGCCAGAAATTCAGGTAGCACCTAACCAGGGCAAGCTCCTCATGCTCCTCGCGCAGATGGTGGGCGCAAAGCGTATTCTCGAAATTGGCACGTTAGGGGGCTACAGCACGATTTGGTTAGCCCGCGCTCTTCCCGAGGATGGGCGACTCATCACATTGGAATATGAGCCAAAGCACGCCGAAGTCGCCCGCAAGAACATCGCCAATGCAGGCTTTGCGGACAAAGTCACGATTCATGTGGGTAAAGCCGTGGACAATCTGCCGGAGCTAGCCGACGATGCCCCCTTCGACTTTATCTTCATCGATGCCGATAAGCCGAGCAACCCGGATTACTTCGAGTGGTCGCTGAAGTATTCGCGTGTAGGGACCGTGATTTT
>CAYSVE010000392.1:0-5935 GCA_964434365.1 uncultured Anaerolineaceae bacterium
ATTCCTTTTTCAAAATCGCCTCTGAGGGGTAATTTGTCGCTTGGGGCAAGCGACAACTTTGCCGACAGCGGTTCGTCGAAACCCGATAAGGTGTATCGGCCTCATCGGGGGGTGTGTTAAGCCAGCGAAAAACGCAGTTAGTTCGCAAGCCCTTCGTCCACAAACCACTGGTCAGCCCGTAGAATATCGGTTTCGTCCTTGATTTCGATAATCATGCGTGGCGTTTGTTCAAGTTTGGCAAGCGCGCTGAACAGAACCCGCCAGTTGATGTCGCCATCACCAGGTACCCAGTGGCGATCTGAATGTCCGTCACCGTCTTGGATGTGGACATGTTCGAGGTAATCCCCCGCTTCGTCGACCCAGTAATCGAGCGGCGCTCCACCATACTGAGTGTAGTTGATGAACACGTGCCCGGTATCGATACTTAGGCGAACAAACTCCGAGTCGAAGGACTTCACCAGGGCAAGCAGCATCCCCGGCGTGCGGTCAAATATCGTTTCGATGACGATTGCGCAGCCAATTTCTTGTGCGCGTGGCAGTACGGTTTCGAGGGTGGCGTGAGTAAGGTCGATTACGCCTTGCTGCCCCATGTTGGTCGTGTTGGGTGCCATGGGTGTGCCGAGAAACATAAACGGACTGTGGGCAACCATATGGGTCGCACCAATTTCTGCGCAGTAGTCCAAACCCTTTAGCATACGCTTCGCGACAACGGCACGTACCTCCGAGTCGTAGGAAGCCAGCGGTAATCCCTGGAACGGACCATGTATGCCGAGACGTCCCGTGTGGTCGCTTAGCTGTTGGCGGATGTGGTCTACATTAGGTAGCCAATCGCCATCCAGTTCCTCGTGCCATGCCAGGTCCTGTAGTTCAAGGTCGCGCTGTTTATCCAGTAGCCAGTCGCGGTACTGCGGTAGCAACTTGGAGTGCATGGCTGCCCCAAGGGTCAATCGTTTGTCGGCCATATGTGGCTCCCTTCTTGATACGTTGGTCTCATGGCGCGAAACAGATAAAGAGTGTACCAGCGTTGCATGGGTGGAGCGTCCGCCATTTGGTGGACAACGCGATGGGCCGCGCAGAACTCAGCATCGTTTCGATGTGGCGGTTCGGGGTGATGCCGGGGCGTCGCTCCACCTGTTCGAGCACATCGAGGACGGCAAAGGCCTGTTTGTGGTCGCCCATCGCCGCTTCGGTGATCGCCAAATGGCACATCGCGCTCACGGCATCCCACTGATACTCGGTTTCGTACAGCAGGTCCCAGCTGGCATAGGCACTGTTGCGGCTGCCTTCGATGTTGGCCTCGCGCGAGGTGAACACGGTATACACCGCCAGCAGCCGCCCCCGCAGCAGCTCCTGCTCTGGCGGAAGGTGAGGAAGTGTGGTGGCCAGCATCATGTTCGTTTCGCCCCACAAATTGGCGAGTTCGCACACATACCCGATCTCGGCACCCTGCCGACCGCCACCTTCGCCGCGACGCCGCTGCCCCCGGCAGCGTGGTACGCCGTCACCTGGGTACCGCAGACCGATACCCTGCACTGGATCAACCCGAACGGTGAGCAGGGATCGATGCCCCGCCCCAACCTGCCCAACGAAACCGGCGACCCCACCGGCCTGCGGATGGCGATTTCGCCGAACGGCCAGCACATGGTGCTCATCGCCGGGCTAAACAGTGGCAACAAGGGCGTGGGCTTTTACAGTTTCGCCAGCGGCCAGTGGGTGCAGGTCCACGAGGCGCAGCCCGGCGAGGAAGTGCCCGCCAACAGCCAGTTGAGCTACTCGTTCACGGGGTCGCACTTTGCGATGGCCCTGCGCAGTACCATCACCAGCGAGTGGCGCGTTCTGGTCTTCGAAACGGCTACCGGCAACGCCGTCGACCAACTCACGCGCACCAGCCCCACCCTCCACGAAACCTTCATGACCGACCTCGCGTATTGGCCGCTGGTGTCTCACTTCGGTGTAGATGAAGGGGTCGGGCAGGCGTTCGTCGGCCTGCAACTTGTGAACAGCAACGGCCAGCAAACGAGCTTCCCGTCCTTTCGCTGGTACCACAACCCGGTCCCTGCGCTGGTGAATGCCCCCGTGCAACCGGCGGCGATCCCGTTCAGCCCATTCGCGGGCTTCGATGTGCTGCGCACGAGCGGCGCAGTCGCCTTCACCGGCTTCGATGAGGCGGGCGGCGCGCCCGCCAATAACGTCGTCGGCAATTTGGTTGGCACGTACGCCGCTGCAAATCAACTCCCGGTGACGGTCGTCAACGGCGCGGGCTACACGCTCAACAGCCCGCAATGGCTGAAGAACGGCGCGTGGGTCGGCTATCGAGTGCAGAACGGCGTACAACAGCCGCACTTCGCGGTGACCGGCGCACAGGTGGACAACAGCGTGCCCCTCGGCCCGAACATCGGCTCCATCGCCGGTACGCCCGATGATGGCTTCCTGGCCATTAACGCGGTCGACTGGCAACTGTACTACGCCACCAGCTTCAACAACATAGACGCCTTTGCCTACCAATTCGGCAGCACGGTGTTCCAATCGGGCGGGCAGCCGTTCAACGTCGTCTACACCACGCCCGAGGGTGCGTCGTTCACGCTGGCGAGCATCCCCACCGAACCCGGCTTGAACGTCCAACCGGGGGGCGACGGTCAGGTACAGGCCCCGCAGGCCAACTGCGATGCCGCCCCGGCCCCGCGCCTCACCGTCGGCGGTGATGCCCGCGTCACCTTCACCAATGGCACACCGCTCAACGTGCGTACCGCTGCCGCTGGCGAGTTCCTGATGCAAATTCAGGAGGGCACATTCGTCGATGTGGTTGCAGGGCGCTCATCTGCTGTTGCAGCTTCGAACAGGGGTACTCGACAATGATCGGCGTGAGCTATTCCGGCGGTGGTTTTCAGGTATGGAGAGGTAGGCAAATTCGACTCAGTTGCGGCCTAGCCCCATTTTAACTTGGGCCCCACTACAACTTGTCAGAATACCAAACGCAAAGGGCCGCCATAACAGGGAGTCTTGCCTACTGAAGTCAGGAACAAGGCAAATCTGGTCACACGCCGATACATCCTAAATTTCATCCCGAATGAATAGCCCCAAGTGTTTAATTTCATAATAAATTATGTGTTGTACATGAATTAGGATTGTTTAAACAAGTAGAGACAGTGATTGCTTAGGGTTTATTGACAAAAACGGCGTTGTTTCTTTTAATTTATCATATCGTTCGCTTCCATTAATTATACGATCACATCTTAGCAGGGAATGACGACATGGACACCACACCACAACGCAAGCGAATTTCGCAAGGTGCCGGAGCAACGCTGACTTCTTGTACAACGCTGCATCGCAGAAGCGTCCACCTCACCCATTTACCGTTTATCACGATAATCCCAGGCAATATGCTTATTGGAGACCCCTATGCTTAATTCAACGTTATCAGGTCATCTGGGGATCAGCCCAACGGAGGTTGAGCAACTGCTCGATCTGACGTCTGACCAGTTTCAAGCGAATTCAGTTTACCAATCTCTCCTGGCACAGCTTGACGCTGACGCTATCATCGACTCCCTTCCGGAAGCTCGTCACGTGCTTGATCTCAAGGTACCCCCGCTTGTCGACGCGATGAAAGCCAAGCATCACGTCTCACATTTTCCCTTGACAGCCTTTATGTTGACGAACTGGGTTGCCGGATACTTGACCTTTCCCGATCAATTGTGGACCCTTCCAGAGACCCATCACAACGTCCCCAAGCACATCGTGCGCGAGGTCGTTCCAGAAGTGCTTCCCATGTTCAGTGATTTAGGTGCCGCAGCCCCATCCTGGCAGCGCGCCTTTGCCACCCTCGTGCTCCCACTGCTGAGCGATCAATAGCGTATTTGGACTACGGAGGAATCGCAATGATCGACGCACCGCCAACACCAAAGTACACTCTCGCCATTCCGTCGACAGAAATTGTGGGGATGGCCTTACTACCCTTATTTCGCCTGCCAGACTCCGCTTTCTTGCGTGATCTCTTTGCGAAATATGGTTTGGATCAGGTACGGCCCAATGTCTGGTATCCCGCCGAGGAGGCTCTAGCCTTCTTGAGGGAGCTTGTTGCCTGCGATGACGATGCCGTTGATTTAGCTAACATAGGCGTCGCCGTTGCCGGTCTCATTCCCTTGCCTGATGGGGTGGAGACGGTGGCCAACGGGCTACGAATGCTGAATCATCTGGCGGATGCAACCGTGCGCAACCGCGGCGACGATCGTCGTCAACGGCCACGGAGAGCGCGAGCTATTCGAAAAACAGGTGATGCTCGAACGCTGGGCCGTCGAGAACGGTTACGGCCTGTGCCACGAGCACCGCGCCGTTCACTTCAAAGGGGCCATGCACCACGTTCCCCAATCGGAATGGGTGACGGAGCTACAGGCGATCATCGAGCGGCAACCCTGACCGCGCGGCTGTTGGCCCCGTAACCGCTACCCCCTCAGGTGGGAGGGGGTATGCCGCTCGATTCGGGCATCAACTGCGGCCAGGTTGGCCAAAATGACCGCTGTTTGTGTCGAACCTACGAAGCGCCGACGACCGCACCGCGTATGCCATTCGAACCACGCCTGGCAATCGCATCGGGGGTGCTGCCCTGCCAACCCAGGAAGACATGTGGCGTGTTATCGCTACAACGTCCTGGCCTTGAGCTTTTTCATCAACTGCGCCACGACCGGCACCGCCGCTGGGGCGCTCGCTTTGGCGGTGCGCGCCGCCCGTTTGGCGAAGGCCGCCGCTTCGTCTGCGTTGTTGCGGTAATGCTGAATCACGCTCAGGCGCGCGAGGGCAACCGACAGGCCGATGGGGTCGTTCCAATTTTCGTAAATGTCGATGGCCTCCAGCAGCAGGCGGCTGGCGAGTTCGAGTTGGCGCAGTTGGCCATAGAGGTAACCCATCGCTTCGGCGGCCTCGGCCACCAAAAACGGGTCGCCGATGCTCATACCAGCCTGGCGCGCCTCGCCGTAGTTTTCGATCGCCGTGTGGAACTCTGGTTTGTTGCCCACGCGGTATAGGTTGCCCTTCAACAGGGCGTAGCGACCCATCACGCGTGGGTCCATCGGACCCTCGTATTTTTTCAGGTCGCCCTCGGCCTCATTGATGAGTGCGCGCGCCTCGCGCAAGTTGTACTCCTGGTAGGCCGTTTCGGCGAGGCGCAACAACGCGTGGATGCCGCCCATCGTGTCTTTTCGGTTGCGGTACAACGAGCGCGCGCGCCGATACAGGTTTTTGGCCTTGCTGTGGTCGCCCTGGCTGCGGTTGATGTCGCCTTCGAGGATAACCGTGCGGCAGCGGAAGTCGGCGGCGCGGTCGGTGTTCTTCGCGCCCTGGATGAACCGAACAAGGTCCTGCACTTGCTGGTGTGCCCCGTCGAAGTCGCCCTGCCAGTAAGTCATAATCGCCCGCCAGTAGTCGATCTGAATTTGATCGTCCTCGGCGATGTGCACCTTGTCGTCGACTTCGGCGAGAAGGGCCTGCAACCGCTCGAAACTGCGGAAGCGCCCGAACGGCTCCAGCAGCGAAATAACGACGCGGTCGGCCCGTTTTTCGTCGCCGCCCGCGCGCATATGATGCGCCCATGTGTTGACGAGGCCCATCGTGCGATCGATCATGCCGATGTCGCCACGCCGCAGCACGATGTCGAGGTGTCCTACCACCATCTCGTATGGGTCGGCATTTTGAGGGATAGCGCGCTCCTCGCGCTCGTAAATGGCCGCGACCTGGTCGAAGAAGCCCGCTTGCATCACCTGGGCGATGCGGCGGTGCATATCGCGCTGTTGTTGTTTGTTCAGTTGCCCGCTGACGTACGTACACACCACCCGTGGAATGAGGTAGTAGGGGGTTTCGTCCTCTGCCTGGCCCACAAAGCTTGCCAGCGAAAGCGATTCCCACGCCACCATGATTTCGACTGCCGCGCTTTCGTTTGGCAGTT
>CAYSVE010000393.1:0-5932 GCA_964434365.1 uncultured Anaerolineaceae bacterium
CCGGCATCGTCGCGAGCACCCGCTGAATCTTCAGCGCGAGGTGCAAAATGAGGCGGTTGTCGGCGTCATCGAGGTCGAGTTCCGTTAACTCGCTGATGCGGTCGAGGCGATAGACGAGCGTGTTGCGGTGCACATCCAGGTCGTTGGCCGCTTTGGCGAGGTTACCATTCGCGTTGAAGAAGCCGTTCAGCGTGCGCACGAGGTCGCTCTGCTTGCGCTCATCGTGCTCGACGAGTGCGCCCAACGTCTCCTCGTAGAAGCTGCTGAGTTGGTCCAGGCCGCTTTCCTTCAGCGCCAGTAGTAACTGGTACAGCTTCAGGTCGCCGTAGAAGGTGGCTTCCTCGCGGTTGCCCAGTTCGTTGGCGATGCTCAGCGCGTCCTTAGCTTCGCGGTAGGCCTCACGCAGCGCGACGAGTCCGCGCGCCGGGCGGCTGATGCCCGCTGCGACGAGACCGCTTGGGGTGCGCATCGCGAGTTGCTCCCGCACTTCTTCGACCATTGCGCGCACACGGCTGGTGGGCGACGCGTTGTCGTCGATGGGGTACAGCGCCACGATCACATCGACATACTGCCCTACTGCGCCGTTCAGTTGCCGACGGGTCATGTCGTCCCGCACCAACGCAATCAACGATTCCAGCGGCAGTGGCATACCCGTTTCCGTCATCGAGCGGAACACGGAGACAACGTAATTGGTGTCGGTATCGAAGCCCGCCTGCGTCGCGCGGGTCGTCATGAGGTCGTCGTCGGTGGGGGTGCCGCTCAGCCACATTTGCACCCAGTCGCCACGCGCCTGTTCGACTGCCGTCGCGATGGCACGGCTCTTCGCCAGTTCGATCGCACACACATCGGAGCCGTACGTGAGTACCAGCCTGTCGAAGTCGTTGAGCGTGCTGTCATCCGTCACCAGTGAGAGGTACCCCGCCGTGCGCTTTTCCACACGAAGGGTGGTCGTGTAGCCCAACGGGCTTGGGTCGATGGGCGGATCATCGTCGGACGGCGTCGAGGTGGTCAGCCAATCCTGAAATTCGCTATACGGCAGGCTATTCAGCAACGAACGGCCCCCGCCACTGCTGCGGCGTGCCATGCTCGGGTACACCTGTGCCATCAGCACACCCGCATCATCGTGGATGAGGGCCGGTTTGGCCGTCGCCCGGGCGATGATTTGCAGCAGACTGTTGAGATCGCGATTTTCGGCGGCGAGGCGTGTGAGCTGCCGCTGAATTTCCAGCGCGCGCTGCGTCAACTGTGCCGACTGATTCACGATAAGCGTGTTGACGGCGCGCTCCAACGATGTGAGGCTGGCATCCTTGGGGAGCGCAATTAATGCGATGTCGTGGTCGTTCGCGACGGCCATTACATCGTCGTCGACAAACTCTTCTTCGGCAGCCACAGCGGTGATTTCCGCCCCGGCCAACCGAGAGATGACATCGCCCAGTGTGATGCGGCTGTCGTAACTACGCAGCACTTGCATCGAAACGAGTGCCAGTTCGCCGCCGTAGATGTCGGGGAAGGCGGACGGTTGTGCCCGCACCGTCACCGACCAACTTACGGTCGTCTCTGGCATTCCGGTTATCAGATTACTGCCCAGCGGTAGCGCAAACTGGAGCAGCGCCTGGATTGTGGCTGTGTTATTGCTCGTCATAAGCTTCTTAGCAACTTGATCACGAGCAGAAATTTTATGCAACACGGCTCCCACACCCTATAACAACAATCACCAATGACCTAGCCAACCTTTTGGCTAATGTCCCTAATATACCTCAAAAACACCTGGGCAGGCGAATCGTTTTCATCACCTGCCCAAGTGAGGATGTTGTGAGCTTTACACAAACGCTACGCGCGCTTCACGCCGAGCGTTAGTGTTTCTACCTTAATCGACATCTGCTTGGTCTCGTCGTCGAGGTCTTCCGGCTTCGGCTCGAAGACTTCTTTGTGGAAGCCGTTGGCCGCTTCGCCGGTCGCGATGGACGTCGCAAGCGTCTCCTCTTTGATGTACGCGGCGTGCTTTTCGATAGCCGCTGCGAGGCGTTCGCTTGCCGTGTAGACCACCTCGATGTTGTCCTGGATTTCGAAGTCTGCCGCCTTTCGCATATCCTGGATGCGACGCACCACCTCGCGCGCGAGGCCTTCGGCGAGTAACTCGTCGTCCAGGTCGGTGTCGAGCGCGGCAACGTAGCCCATATCCTCGGCCAGGGCGAAGCCCTCCATCGCCAAGTCCTGAATGACTTCGACCTCTTCCGGCGTCACCTCGAAGGTTTCACCGTCGATTTCGAAGCTCAGGTCCTCGCCGCGCAGCAGGGTTTGGGCGTAGCGCTTGATGTCGGCAGGGTCGCCCTCGCGGAGCGCCGTCTGCACACGCGGGAAATCGGCCCCGAACTTGCGCCCCAGGTAACGCGGAATCGGGTTAAGGCTATAACTGACGAGATCGTCTGCGCCTTCGAGCGTTTCGAGCGTCTTCACGTTCAACTCGTCGGTGATGATGTCGCCGAACGTGGTGATGGCGCTGCCCTCGGCGCGTGTGGGTGTGACGAACTGCGCCCGCGCCAACGGCTGCCGAATGCCGATGCCGACCGTCTCGCGCGCCGCACGGCCCAGGCTCACCAGTTTCTCGGCGACGCGCATCTCGCTCACCAGCGCCTCGTCGATGAGGGCCTCATCGACTTCTGGCCACATCGCGAGGTGCACGCTGTCTGGCGCGTCCTTGTCGAAGGTCGTGACGAGGTTACGGTACAATGCCTCACTGAGGAACGGCATCGTCGGCGCGATGAGCTTGCTCACGGTCACCAGTGCCTCATAGAGCGTGGCATAGGCGGCGCTTTTGTCCGTGTCGCTTTCGCTCTTCCAGTAACGGCGACGGTTCAAGCGGACGTACCAGTTACTCAGTGTGTCCACAAAGTCCTGAATCGGACGTGTAGCGGCGGTCGCGTCGTAGTCCTCGAACGCGTCGGTGATGTCTTTCACCAGCAGGTTCAACTCGGCGATGAGCCAGCGGTCCATCAGGCCGCGCTCGGCGACGGGCGGTTGCACATCGGTCGGCTTCCAGCCGTCGAGGTTGGCGTACGTCACGAAGAAGCTGTAGGTGTTCCACAGTGTGAGCCAGAACTTGCTGATGACCTCCTTCACGAGGTCCTCGGAGAAGCGGCGTGGCTCCCCCGGAGGCGCACTGGTGTATAGGTACCAGCGGAAGGCGTCGGCCCCGGAGGTGTTCAGCACGCTCCACGGGTCCACGATGTTGCCCTTGCTCTTGGACATCTTCTGGCCTTCGCCGTCGAGGATGTGGCCGAGGCAGATCACGTTTTTGTACGCGACGGACTCGTTGAGCATGGCACTGATGGCGTGCAAACTGTAGAACCACCCGCGCGTCTGGTCCACCGCTTCGCAGATGTAATCCGCAGGATATTGGGTCTCGAAGCGCTCGGCGTTGTTGGCAGGGTAGCCCCACTGCGCGAAAGGCATCGCACCGCTATCGAACCACACGTCGATGACCTCGGGCACGCGGCGCATGGTGCCGCCGCTCCCGTTAGGGTTCGGGAAGGTGATTTCGTCGACGTACGGACGGTGCAGGTCCAGTTCGCTGAGGTCGCGGCCTGCGAGGTCGCTTAGTTCCTTCACACTGCCGACGGCGAGTGTCTCACCGGTTTCATCGTCGACCCACACGTTCAGCGGCGTACCCCAGAAGCGCTCGCGACCCAGCGCCCAGTCCTTGAGGTCATCGAGCCAGTTGCCGAAGCGGCCATCGCGGATGTGCTCCGGCACCCATTTAATCGTCTGGTTGAGGTCGACCATCTGTTGGCGGTACTCGGTCGCGCGGATGAACCACGTTTCGCGGGCGAAGTACATCAGCGGTGTGCCGGTACGCCAGTCGTGCGGATAGTTGTGCTCGTAGTTCTCGCGGCGGAGCAGTAACCCGCGCGCCTTCAAGTCGCGGACGATGTCCTTGTTCGCCTCGCGGAAGTCCTGCCCACGGAATTGCGTCACTGCCGAGACGAACTTGCCGTCGGCCTCCACGGCCTTGATGACTGGCAGGTCGTACTTGTCGCCCATCGCCATGTCATCGACGCCGTAGGCAGGCGCAATGTGCACGATGCCTGTGCCATCGACCGTGCTGACGAAATCACCCGCGACGACGTAGGCATAGTCCTTGCCCTCGATGGGGAAGAAGGTGTACAGCGGGTCGTAGTGCTGGCCGACGAGGTCTTTGCCCTTCATCCGCTTGACGACGGAGTAATCGTCGGCGTTCTTGAGGGCCTTTTCCAGCAGGCTCTCCGCGAGGATAAGTTGCTCGGTCCCATCTTCGTCGTCACCCGCCGGACCCTCGACCTGCACATAGTCGATGTCCTCACCGACGGCCAGCGCCACGTTGCTCGGCAGCGTCCACGGCGTCGTCGTCCATGCGAGGAAGTACACGCCGGGTTTATCGCGCAGCGGGAAGCGAACAAACACGCTCGGGTCGGTGATGGTTTTGTAGCCCAGCGATACCTCGTGGCTGCTGAGGGGCGTCCCGCTGACGGGGGAATACGGCACGACCTTCAAGCCACGGAAGAGCAGGCCCTTCTCCCAGAACTTCTTGAGCACCCACCAGACGCTCTCGATGTAATCGTTAGTGAAGGTGACGTAGGCGTCATCGAGGTTGACCCAGTAGGCCATGCGCTCGGTCATGCGCTCCCAATCGGCAATGTTACGGAAGACCGTTTCGCGGCAGCGGGCGTTGAACTTGTCGATGCCGTACTCGACGATACCAGCCTTATCGTCGATGCCGAGTTCCTTCTGCACCGCGATTTCCACCGGCAGGCCGTGGGTATCCCAACCACCTTTGCGATAGCTATAGAAGCCGCGCATCGTCTTGTAACGCGGGAACATATCCTTGAAGGAACGCGCCAGCACGTGATGGCTACCGGGCTGGCCGTTGGCCGTGGGCGGCCCCTCGTAGAAGACGTAGGTCAGCGCGCCTTCGCGCTCGGTCATCGTACGCTCGAACACCTTGTTCGCACGCCAGAAGTCGAGCTGGTCCTTCTCGACCTTTTGAATATCGACACTAGAACTTACAGGTTTGAACATCGTGTGTTTCTCTCACTTCCGTGACTGTTGAACTGATGCAAGGGGGTCAATCGATGCGGTTCGGTGAACGGTGCATCAGTTCGAAATCAGCCGCGGCGTGAGCGCTCCGCACGCACTCGCCACGGTTTCACCTCCGATGGATGTCTGTACAAAATCGATTGTGGAGTATAGCAACGTTTGCGCGGACTGCGTACCTTAAAAACGCCTATTCGGCGGCCCACTGTACCTCACTGATGAGGTAAATTTGCGCCTGCCCGCTTCGGTCGAAGATTTCCGCCGTCCAGCGCACCCCAAATGCGGAGGACTCGTCCAAACCGTCGCAGGTCGCCACGAGTGTTGCGGTCATATCTTGCGAGCCACCGCTGCGTCGCTCGTTGCACACAGCCCCCGTGAGATCACATGTGCCCGCAAGCTCGTAAAAATCGACGACATCGCACACATCCCACAGACTGTTATAAACCCACTCATCGCCACCGTAACCGAGGTCTTCGTGTCGTATCTCGGTGACGTTCGGGGGCACGGGCGGCGTCGGCGGGAATACGAGCGCATACAACACCCCCACCACCCGCAGGCCGATGAACAACACCAGTGCAATCGCTGCAAGGCCCGCTGCGATGATCACCCACGGTACCCCACCTGCTTCCTCGACCTCGCCGTTCTCTGTTGCGGTCGGTGTGGGTTCTGCCATTGTTAGCTCCCCCAGATCATCTCGTGGATTATCACCGTTTGGCCCTCGGCACCGCGTTCGGGTAGGCCCGGTTCGATGAGAACCGAGGTGAGCCGGTTGGCGTTGAATACGCTGGGGACCTCGAATAAACAGGTATAGAAGAACGGCACATTCCCGCTCCCCGGCGTGTAGTTGCCCATATTCCCGGTA
>CAYSVE010000394.1:0-5931 GCA_964434365.1 uncultured Anaerolineaceae bacterium
CCTGTTTCAGAAGCTGGATAAGTAGCAGGCAAGGCAGAAGCAGCAAATTGAAGAACGCGCGGTTTATGGCTTCGTCTGGTAGGTTGGCTGGTGGTGGGGTTTGTTGTAAGGGTTTAATGGGTTTAATGCCGCCCGCCGGTGTCGGCGCACCGCTTTCGACTTCGCGTAACAGGTTTACAGCGGCAGTGTCGCCGCTATCGAGGTCTACAACCGTCTGGAGTGCTTCCTTTGCTTTGGCCTGGTCTTCGACGGCGTGCGCATACAACCACCACACATCGGGGTCGTCTGGGTATTGCTCCAAAAGTGGTTCGAGAATGGCTCTCGCTTCGGCAATTTGGTCCGCTTCGATGAGTTCGTAGGCCTCATTAAGAGACTGATCGAGCGAGTCGTTCATATTGGGCACTCCCGAGTGTGTTGGCTGTACGACATGGAGTGCAGTGTACACTACGGGATTTTTCCCCGCAACAAAACAGCCCACCGCAAGTGGTGAGCTGCTTATGGGTGTATGCCCTGAAGAGGACTCGAACCTCCACCCCGTTAAGGACACGGCCCTCAACCGTGCGCGTCTGCCAATTCCGCCATCAGGGCTAGTGAAGTTGTATTATACGAATTGCCCAAACTGTGTCAACGGAAAAATTCTACCCGCTTGCGCAAAGATGTGTTAAAACCATAACTGTTCACAACATAGGGAAGGCCAACGAGCAATGCGAATTGCGATAGACGCAATGGGTAGCGACCAACGCCCACAACCGGATGTTGCCGGGTCGGTACAGGCCGCACGCGACTTCGGAGAGACCATTGTTCTCGTAGGACCACAAACCCAAGTAGAGCAAGAACTCGCCAAACACGACACAACCGGTCTGTCCATCGAAGTCGCGGATGCGCCTCAGGTCATCGAAATGAGCGACAAGCCCACCTCGGTGGGCCGCGACAAACCACAATCGACGATGCACATCGGCACGTCGCTCGTCAAAGCTGGTGAGGCAGACGCCTTCGTGACGGCGGGCAACACCGGGGCGGCGATGGCTATCGCCACGCTCAATTCGCTGGGTCGCATCAAAGGGGTGAAGCGCCCCGCCATCTCGAGCATCGTGGAGTTGGCCGGGCAAGTCTTCACGCTTGTGGACATCGGCGCAAATACCGACACCAAACTCGACTGGTTGCTGCAATTCGCTGTGATGGGCAACATCTACAGCCAGAAGGCGCAGGGTATCGCATCGCCGCGGGTGGCATTGCTTTCCAACGGCGAGGAAGAGGGCAAAGGCGACCAGCTTATTCGTGATGCTGGGCCAATATTGAAGCAGATGCCGCTCAACTTCATCGGCAATGTCGAACCGCTGGATATTCTGCAGGGGAAGGCCGATGTTGTGGTGGCCGACGGCTTTGTGGGCAACATCCTCATCAAAAGCTTCGAAGGAGCCATCGAGACGATGTTCACGTTGATGCGGCAGGAGTTCGGTCGTGACATCATCTCCACGGCACAAGGGGCGATTGCCCGCCCCGTACTGCGGCGCGTCTACGATCTTATCGACCCCTCGAAGCAAGGCGGTGCACCCCTGCTTGGCATCAATGGGGTTGTGATTATCGCGCATGGCGGGTCTAATGAGCGCGCAATTCGTAACGCGATACGGCAAGCCCGGCAGGCTGTGCAGGGCGATGTCATTTCGTCGATCGCCGACGGTATCGCGGAGATGCAACTACCCGAATAGGAGAAAGGAACGCAATGGAGTTCGAGCATAACGGATTTCCGCGCGTTGTTATCACTGGTATGGGAGCCATTACCCCTCTCGGCCCGCTACCGCAATATTGGGAAAACCTGATTAACGGGTGCTCTGGCATCAAAAAAATCGAAACGGCGGATGTCTCCAATGTGCCAGTGCAAATCGCTGGTGAAATTCGTCACTTCGATACACAGAATGTGATTCCTGCAAAAGAAGCGCGGCGGATGGGCCGCGCGGCGCAGTTCGCAGTGATGGCAGCGCATCACGCAGCCGCCGACGCGAACCTCCCCACCGAAGACCTTGCCGGTGAGCGCGTTGGCGTGTGCTTAGGTACCACGCTCGGCCCACACATGATCGCGGAGCGCACCACACGACAGTTCAAAATGTCTGGCTACAAGCGCCCCAATCCGCTGGCGTTCATCAACTGCCTGCCGAACATGCCCGCCCACCATGTGAGTCGCTATCTCGGTGCGTTTGGCCCGCTCTCGACTCCCTCCGCCGCGTGCGCGTCGGGGACGCAGGCCATCGGCGATGCGCTCGATACGCTACGCTTGCGCCGTGCGGATGTGGTGTTTGCTGGCGGTGTCGAGGCGATTATTCAGGATTACGTGATCGCCGGATTCAACTCCATGAACGGCCTTGCTACTGGCTATAACGATAACCCCGCGGCAGCGAGTCGGCCCTTCGATGCAAGCCGGAGCGGCTTCGTTGTGAGCGAGGGTGCGGGGTTCGTCGTGATGGAAACACTCCGCCACGCTCACGGTCGTGGCGCACGCATTTATGCCGAAGTACTCGGCTACGGCGTATCCTCGGAGGCGTATCATGTCGCTGCGCTAGACCCGGACGCGCGCGGTGCGGCCCGCAGCATGCAATGGGCCTTGGATGATGCGGGCATCGCCCCGAAGCAGGTAGGGCACATCAATGCGCATGGCACGTCGACCCCCGCCAACGACGCGATGGAGACGCAGGCGATCAAGTCGGTGTTCGGTGACCACGCCCACAAACTGAGTATCACGGCAAACAAAAGCATGATCCGGCACCTGCTGGGCTCTGCCGGGGCCGTCGATGTCATCCCTGCGCTGAAGAGCCTCGTGCAACAAATCGCACCACCGACCATCAACTACGAAACACCGGACCCCGCCTGCGACCTCAACTACACGCCCAATACCGCTCGCGAACTTCGTGATGTAAACGTTATTTTGAAGAACAGCTTCGGCCTGGGTGGCCAAAATGCGTCGCTCGTACTGGCAAAGCTCGGTGCGCGCCTTTAAAATATTAAGCGACGTAAATGTTAGAGGCGATTATGGCTGTTACTGTAATTGGTGGTGGTTTAGCGGGGAGCGAGGCTGCCTGGCAGCTCGCTGAGCGGGGTTTCGACGTAAAACTGTACGAGATGCGACCGGTGCGCACGACTGGCGCACATGTCACCAACAACCTGGGCGAGCTGGTGTGTAGCAACTCGCTTGGGTCCAAATTGCCAGACCGCGCGACTGGCCTACTCCAACACGAGATGCACCGGCTTCGCTCGTTGCTGCTGTCTATCGCCGAGGAATGTGCGGTACCCGCCGGTGGCGCCCTCGCCGTAGACCGCGAGCTTTTCGCGGAAAAAGTCACCACGGCGATCGAAAATCACCCCAATATCACGGTGATCCGGGAGGAAGTGACATCGATACCGGACAGTCCCACAATCATCGCTACGGGGCCACTCACCGCCGAGAAGCTCGCCACCGATATTGCCGCGCTCACCGAGCAACGCCACCTGTACTTTTACGATGCCATCTCGCCGATCGTCACCGCCGAGAGCATTAACATGGATGTGGCGTTCTTCGCGAACCGCTACGGCCACGGCGATGAAGAAGGCCACGAAGGTGATTACATCAACTGCCCGA
Source organism: uncultured Anaerolineaceae bacterium (assembly GCA_964434365.1). Lineage (GTDB taxonomy): Bacteria > Chloroflexota > Anaerolineae > Aggregatilineales > Phototrophicaceae > CAYSVE01. Next base: position 3,611 of record CAYSVE010000394.1, read on the forward strand.
TGACGAAGGATGAGTACGAAGCCTTCGTTGCGGCGCTGCTTGCTTCCGAAACCGTCGCGCTTCGCGATTTCGAGCGCGAGGACCCGAACTTCTTCGAAGGGTGCCTGCCCATCGAGCAGATTGCCAGCCGTGGGCCAGAGTCGCTCGCCTATGGGCCGATGCGCCCGGTCGGCCTGCGCGACCCGCGCACGGGCAAACGCCCGGCGGCGGTCGTCCAGCTTCGCCGTGATAACATCGCCGGGAGCCTGTATAACCTTGTCGGTTTCCAGACGAACATCCGTTATGGGCAGCAAAAGGCTATCTTGCAGATGATCCCCGGCCTCGAAGACGCGGAATTCATCCGGTTCGGGCAGATGCACCGCAACACGTTCCTCAACGCGCCCACACTGCTCGAACCGACGATGCAGTTCCGCACACGCGATGATCTGTACTTTGCCGGGCAGTTAACCGGCGTCGAGGGGTACGTCGGCAACGTCGCGACCGGGTTGCTGGCCGCAGTGAATATGGCGCGCCACCTCAACGGCGAAGCGCGCTGGGTGCTACCAGAGACGACGATGCTGGGTGCGCTCTGCCACTACGTCACCCATGCCGAACCGAAGCACTTCCAGCCGATGAAAGCTAATTTCGGTATCCTGCCGGACCTCCCCACCCGCGTGAAGAACAAACGCGAGCGCTACGCGGCCTACGCCTCGCGTGCACACGAAGCACTCGAGGCGAGCATCGCGGAACTGAGCGATCCCTACCTGAAGACCGAAATCCCGACCTAATGCGTTTTAGAGAGAAGACTTATTTTGCCTACAGTCGCTAACCGAATCAAAAACCTGCCACCCTACATTTTCGTAACCATCGCCCAGCAGATCGCCGTGCTACAAGCGCAGGGCAACACTGTGCTCCGCCTCGACATCGGCAACCCGGATATGCCACCGCCACCGCATGTCGTCGAGGCGCTCGGGAAATCTGCCGTGCTGCCAGATAACCACGGCTACACGGGCTATCGCGGCATTCCGATTTTCCGTCGCGCAATTGCGACACACTACAAAAACCGCTTCGGCGTCGATATTGATTCCGAAGCGCACGTGCTCCCGCTGATTGGCAGCAAGGAGGGTATCGTCAACCTTGGCCTGGCCTATCTTGAAACCGGTGATATTGCACTCGTACCCGATGTCGGTTACCCATCGTATGCGATGGGCGCGCGCCTGGCTGGGGCCGAGGTCTACTGGATGACGACGAACGACGATGGCCTATTCGACGTGGCGGATATTCCGCCGGAAGCTGCCGAACGCGCCAAAATTATGTGGATCAACTACCCGAATAACCCCACCGGTGCGACAGCCTCAACTGAGTTTTACGCGCAATTGCTGGCTTACTGCCGCGAGCACGATATTCTCCTAGCGTCGGACAATCCATACGTCGATGTCGCCTTCGATGGCTATCGCGCCGGTAGCGTGCTGGAGGTCGCTGGTGCGACAGATTGCTCGGTCGAGTTCTGGTCGTTCAGCAAAACGTACAATATGGCTGGTTGGCGACTCGGGGCAGCGGTCGGCAACGCCGATGCGCTGAAGAACCTACTACACGTCAAAAGCAATATGGATAGCGGCCACTTCAAAGCGGTGTATGAGGCCGGTATCGCCGCGATGGAACACACACCGCAAAGCTGGATCGACCAGCGCAATGCGATCTATGCCGCTCGCCGTGATCGGATTTTGGCGACACTGCCGGAAATCGGCCTGGACGCGCAGAAGCGCAGTGCATCGATGTATGTGTGGGCGCGCGTCGTCGATGGCACTGGCGACGAGTACGTCGACCGTGCGCTTAACGAAGCCAATGTGTCGCTCGCGCCGGGGTCTGCGTATGGGCCGGGTGGCGAAAACTATGTGCGCATCAGCCTTGGTGTGAAGGATGCGATCCTCGACGAGGCGCTGAATCGCCTCAAGCAGTGGCAGCGAGTGTCGGCGTAGCCTATGGCCAACGAGAATTATGTTCCACAGGATTTACGGCAGGAGACTGCATTTCTCGTGGGGGCACAGGTGCGCGGCGAACATCATCTGCTCGACCTCGACGACTCGTTAGACGAACTGGCGCTCCTTGCGGATACTGCGGGGCTAGATGACGTCGGGCGCGCGTCGCAGCGGGTGCACAATATTGATCCGTCGACGTTCATTGGTTCGGGTAAGGTCGAGGAAATCCGTGAGATGGCGCGCGCAATGGACGCGCAGGTCATCATCTTCGACGATGAGCTTTCGCCCCGGCACAACCGCGAGCTGGAAAAACGCTTCGGTAGCGATGTGCGTGTCATCGATCGTTCGGTGCTCATCCTCGAT
>CAYSVE010000395.1:0-4537 GCA_964434365.1 uncultured Anaerolineaceae bacterium
ATAGCGGGGTTTGCACGCAGGTCCATCGCGCGCATGACAATTCGAACATTTGAGTGTACGATGAGGCTGAATCCAGCCACCGACAGGAGCGCACCCCATGACGAAAGCAAGCGGCAAAATCGCCTGGGTAGACCTCACCGTTACCAACGCCGACGCGGTGCGCGACTTCTACGCGCAGGTGGTCGGCTGGGAACCCAAGCCGGTGAACACGGGCGACTACGACGATTACGCCATGCACCCGCCGGACGCCGAAGCCGTGGCCGGTGTTTGCCACAAACAGGGGATAAACGCCAGCGTTCCATCTGGCTGGATCGTCTACTTCACGGTGGCCGATTTAGACGCGAGCGTCGCGGCGTGCGAGGCCAACGGTGGCAAGGTACTGACCGTTGTCGGCAGCGGCGACGACCGCTACATCTTCATCGAAGACCCATCGGGGGCCGTGTGTGCGCTGGCTCAGGCCGATGCCGATGGCGATTGAGTGCCCTGTATCGCCTCGATCCGCACGCTTTCGCAGTGCGTGTTCAGCCGAAATAACCCCGACGACGACAGGCTCACCCGCTGCCGCCCGTTGATGCGCTCGCCGATGAACAGGTGCGCGAGCGGGGCGGTCTTCGGTGGGCGGTAGGTGAGCGCCTGCCATTCGACCGTGTCGCAGCCATCGAGCACCAGCTTGAACAGCCGTACCGGCTCCGTCAGCAGCGCGCAGCGAATTTTGAGCGTGCGCCCGAAACCCTCCACCTCGAATGCGCCTGCCGCCAGCGGTTTTTGTTCGGCATTCAGCAGCATATACACCCGGTTGAGGCCGTCGCGCAGCCAATCCACCGCTTTGCCCTGCCCGTGGATGAAGTGGTTCTGGTCGTAGATGAACAGGTAGTCTGCCGCTTCGTTGGTGATGTAGTACGGCCCCTTGCGCCGGGTGCGCTCGAAGATGACCACCAGTTGCCACGGCTTTTCCACCTCGAAGATGCAGTCTGCGGGGTCATCGAAGAAGATGTAGTAAGGCCCGCCGACGAAATCGTGCTCGACCCGACCGCGCCGTGTCCCAACCCGCCGGGCACCCAGCCGATGACCGACGGCTCGTACAGGCTCGCATGAGGGGGGGCTTCCCAGCCGCTCAGCGCTTTCGGGTCCAGTTCGTAGCGGGTGGCCGCCGCTGTGCGGATGGCGAGCTTGGCCTTGGTTTTGTGTTCTTCGGCCAGCGGAACGCCCCCCTCGCGCGAGCGCGACGCGCGCAAAATTTCGCCGCGTGCAGAGTGATCGATCTTCGGCATGGGGTCCTCGCGGAAAGTCGCAGTTGCCGCAATTAGTATGCCGCAGAAAGTTTAAGAGGCTGTTTTGGAAAGCGGAGCCGGATAACGAAAACGGCCCGCCACGAAATTTCGGCAGCGGGCCGATATGTGTAGGTGGAGCCTGGGAGATGTCCCCTTCCAGGCCCCGGTGGTGCCGCCCAATTGCACACGCCACAGTCATTTAACGCACCGCATCACAGTTTAAATGCGTGCTCTGTCCACCTGAGCTACCGGCGCTGGTGAATCGGAGTGCCGAAGAGCACCGGATGGGGATCGAACCCACGACCTCACATTGGCGCACGGCACGGGTCGACCTGGCGATGAGCAGCAGATGCTAAGTCTGGAGTCAATAGCTTGAACATGAGTCGCGCGTCCCTGCCTCTACCAATTGGGCTACCGCGCCGAGTGTGGCGCGGACGGGATTCGAACCCGCACTGTCGGTAGCGCATTAGGTCTTGCTGCTGAGCTTCAGCTTTAGCTTGCACTCCTATGACCCATTATAACCCACTTTCGCGGGCTGGCAAGGTGTGTCATGCTCCTCATCGAAAACCGATTATGGGCGTCATCATGCGCTTGTTTTTGGGGAAAATGTGCTGTTCGTTTTCGACGTGTAGCGCAACGACAATTCGCCGTGGGGGTCGATGTCGAGTTACGGCCCCTACACCGTTCACTTCACCCGAACTTTTTCCAGCACATTTTGCAACCCCACCGGCAACGGCGCTTCGAACGTCACGCGTTCGCCGGTCGTCGGGTGGTCGAAGGCGAGTTCGGCGGCGTGCAAAAAATGTCGCTTCAGCTTGATGCGCTGCTTGCGAAAGCCGTACACTCTATCGCCCACAACCGGCGCGCCGATGAACGCCATGTGCACACGTATCTGATGCGTGCGCCCGGTGTGTAGCTCGAGGCGCACCACGGCACGGTCGCCCTGGAGGTCACGTTCGATGATGTCGAACTCGGTGACGGCGGGCTTACCGTCGCGCACGACGGCCATGCGCTTGCGCTGGCGCGGGTCGCGGGCTATCGGCGCATCGATGCGCCCAGATGGGCTGCGCGGGGGCCGTTCGGTCATGGCGAGGTAGGTTTTGTCGACCGTGCGCGCCTTGAACTGCGCCATCAGGTTCTCGATGGCGGCCTCGGTTTTGCCGACGACCATCAGGCCGCTGGTGTCTTTATCCAGCCGGTGGACAACGCCCTTGCGCTCGGTTTCGGCGAGGGCGGGGTAACGGTTTAGCAGCGCATTCACCAGCGTGCCGTGCTCGTTGCCCACCGCAGGGTGTACGACCATCCCGGCGGGCTTGTTCACCACGACGATGGCGTCGTCCTCGTAGACGATGCTTAGCGGGATGTCCTCGCCCGCCGGGTCGTCGATGTCGTCGCTGCTTTCGTCGGCGGGCAGCGTGATGTGGATTGTTTCGCCGCCGCGCATTTTGTTGCCCGGTTTTGCCGATGCACCATCGACGGTGACGTGGCCTTGTTCGATGAGGCCCTGTACCTGATTCCGTGTAAAGCCGTCGAGGTGGGCCACGACGAGTTTATCCAGGCGTTGGCCTGCGGTGGCGGTAAATTCGAATTCGATCATGGGTGGGGTGGGTTTTCACTATAGGTCTGCGCGAAACGATATTTTGCAGTGCCACAATGGCCGCAATTTGGTTAGTAGCCCCCCCTACATCCCCTCCCCGTAAACGGAGGGGACTTCTCCGCGTGATCCGACACGCTCGCGTTTCCCCTCTCTGCGTGCACCACGCGTCGACACAGCGGTTCGAGAGGGGCCAGGGGGTGAGGTTTGCTCGACCAATGAGCTAGGTCGTCAAACTAGACAGCACAAGACATATTGTCGCTGCAAACGGCCAAAAGCCAATGGGGAGATTTTCGCGGCACGCTCGACCCTACAGGCCGCGCGACGGCATCCGCGTTATGGTGATTAACGGCGACGACCTCGCACGGGTACCGTCACCTAATCGTAGAGGAGCCGTCACTATACCCCGGCGCGAGCGCGTGTATAATGCGGCTAAACCACGGGAGGATACACACCAGATGCACCACGTCACCCGAACTGTCATACTTTTGCTGCTGTTCGCCCTGCCGTTTGGCTTCGCTGCCGCGCAGGAGGGCAACACAGATACCGGCACGCTGCTCAGCCCAGAGCAACTGACCTCCACCGGGAGTGCTGGGCCGGCCAGTTACTACCTCGACGGCATCGCCTATCACCCGCAAGCATGGAACAACTGCGGCCCGGCGACGCTCACGATGGGGCTGAGCTACTTCGGCTACACCGCAGACCAGTTCCCCGCAGCGAACTTCCTGAAGCCAAACACCGAGGACAAGAACGTTAGCCCATGGCAAATGGCGGAGTTCGTCAACACGCAGGTGGCGGGCAACACGCAGGCGCTGGTTCGGCATGGCGGCACGCAGGCGATGCTGCGCACCCTCATCGCGAACGACTTCCCGGTGATTATCGAGGCCGGTTACGACCCGCCGCCGCACACCCTCGGCTGGATGGGCCACTACCTGCTCGTGCGCGGCTACGATGACGTGCGCCAGGTGTATGTGACCAACGACAGCTACGACGGCGAAAACCTCGAATATAGCTACGCCGAAGTCGCAGATAAGTGGCAGCACTTCAACTATGTATACATCGTGCTGTACGACTACGCCCGCCAGGAAGAGTTGATGGCGCTGCTGGGCGGGGAGTATGCCGATGAGCAGGTGAGCTACCTTACCGCGCTGGAAATCGCGCGCGCCGAGGCCACTGCCGACCCCACCGACCCCTTCGCGTGGTTTAACATGGGCACGAACTTCGTCGCCCTCGGCGACTACGCCAGCGCCGCCGCCGCCTACGACCAGGCGCGGACGCACGGCCTGCCCTGGCGGATGCTGTGGTATCAGTTCGGCATGTTCGAGGCGTACAACGGCGTGGGCCGCTACAACGATGTCATCGCGCTGGCCCAACAGAACCTCAACGATGGCGGCGGCCAGTACGTCGAGGAGACGTTCTACTACGCGGGGGTCGCTCGTGAGGGCCTCGGCGAAACGCAGCGCGCCCTTGTGAACTACAACAGCGCGCTGGAGTTCAACCCGAACTTCAGCCCGGCCCGCGAGGCCCGCGACGCCCTGCTCGCCGCGCAGAACAGCTAGCACAACCGGCTTCGGCCCCAACCAAATAACGGCCCCCTATACGATGTGATCCCACCCGCGCGGGGGGGGTGGGGGCAGTGGGACTTAAGCCCAACCCCCCAACCCACACCCGG
>CAYSVE010000395.1:4547-5910 GCA_964434365.1 uncultured Anaerolineaceae bacterium
GTGCAAGTCAGCACAAACCGACAAGCCCACAGCGTATGCGTCATGCACCCCGCCTGTATGCCCACCTACTGAGGTGCGTTATAATCCGCACCTAAGGTGGAACTATGCTTAGGGTATGTATGACATGACCGAAAATGTTCTGGAGGTTCGTGGGCTAACGAAACGCTTCCCCGGCGTGCTCGCCAACGACCACATCGACCTCGCGCTGCCGAAGGGCAAGGTGCTCGGCCTGCTCGGTGAAAACGGCGCGGGGAAATCCACACTCATGAATATGATTTACGGGCTGTACGCCCCCGACGAGGGCGACATCCTCGTTTACGGGCAGCCGGTGCAAATCCACGATGCCAACGACGCTATCGCGCTCGGCATCGGCATGGTGCATCAGCACTTTCAACTGGTGCCCGTGCTCTCCGTCACCGAGAACATCATGCTCGGCAACGAGAGTGTGCGCGGCGGCGTCTTTCGATTTTTAGACCGCCGCGCAGCCCGTGCCCGCATCCTCGAAATCGCCGCGCAGTACGGCCTCGATGTAGACCCGGACGCGAAAATACAGGACTTATCTGTCGGGGTGCAGCAGCGCGTCGAAATCATCAAGGCGCTGTACCGCGAGGCCGACATTCTCATCCTCGACGAGCCGACGGCAGTGCTGACCCCACAGGAAACCGAAGGCCTGTTCGACGTCGTCGAGACGCTGCTGGAACGCGGCGTGAGCATCATCTTCATCAGCCACAAGCTGAAGGAGGTCAAGCGCATCTGCGACCACGTCGTGGTGCTGCGGTTGGGCAAGGTCGTCGGCGAGGCCGACCCGAAAACCGCCACCGAAAGCGACCTCGCCAGCCTGATGGTAGGCCGGGAGGTGCTGCTGCAAGTGGAGAAAGCCCCAGCCAACCCCGCCGACACCGTGCTGGAAATTGTCGGCCTCACCGTCAACGACGACCGCGACCTGCCCGCCGTCCGCGACCTCTCGCTAGCGGTGCGCGCGGGCGAAATCCTCGGCATCGCCGGGGTGCAGGGCAACGGCCAAACCGAACTCGTAGAGGCCATCACCGGCCTGCGAGACATCGGCGGCGGCGATGTGCGCATCGGCGGGCAGTCGATTTTCGAGGCGGCGGGCCGTAAGCGCCACATCGAGGCCAACGTGGAAGTTAACGACGTCAATGTGGCCGGGTTGGCCAGGGTCCTCCGTGGATTGTTCCAGCCCGCGCTGCCGCGCCGAATCACCCGGGCGGGGGTGGCCCACGTGCCGGAGAACCGCAGCAAAAACGGGATGGTGTCCAGCTTCCCCATCACCGACTACATTGTGTTACAAACCTACGACATCGGCCCATTTGCGTTCGGCATCCTCAAAGATGACCGCGCCGTC
>CAYSVE010000396.1:0-5893 GCA_964434365.1 uncultured Anaerolineaceae bacterium
TACCGCCGCTCCCCCGGTGTACATCATGGCCGGTGAGACTACCTCGGTAACGAAATTGTTTGTTGAGCTAATTGACCCGACTCTACACGAGCAGCGCGGAGGCCGCAATCGGGCCATTGACATGATTGCGACAACCATTCTCAGCGAATTGGACAGAGAGAATCTCACGCAGCCAAGCCCCTTGAATGATCCTGCTGAGCGATCCGCCTTTGAGGTGGGGCTGAAGCAACGATTGGCGCGCCTACAAGAAGTACCCGTGCGGCAAATGCTCGTGCTTGGGCAGCCCTTCCTGGCAACCGAAGCCGGTAGGGGCGAGGCCATGCCCCGCCCACCGCTGGACGCCGCCGAAAACACCGCCCCGCTCTACCTATCGTTGACCACCGCCGACCCGGTGTGGGAGGTCGGCGAGACGAACACGCTCATGCTGACCGTCTCCGATGAGGGGCCGGGCTTCCCGGTGCCGGTGCCTGCCGGGGCGTCGCGGGTGGCGGTGCGAGTCGTCAGCCGCAATTTGACCATCAGCGGTGAGGCGGCCTTCGATTTACCGACGACTGCGCGCTCGGTGCGGGCGCTGGAGGCCAACGCGCGCCGTCCGGGCACGGCAGCGGTGTGGGCCGAAGTGGTGGCCGATGGCGAAGTACTGGCCGATGAGGGATTCGTGCGGCTGAGCATCGATGTGGTCATCAACCCGGACAGCCTGCGCGAACTCGCGCAACTGCCCGACCCCGCCGCCGCTGCCGAGGACTTCCCCGTGTACAAGCCCGATTTGGTGGTGCGGCTGTACACCTTCGCGCTCGATGAACACGGCGACACGATTCGGCTGTACGGGGTGGCGAATGCCTCGTACAGCTACCTGAAGCGCGCACAGCGGTCGTTGGGCTACCGCGATTTGTCGCGCCAGTTCCTCGAAAGTGTGCGCGAGCGCTTCCGTGCGGCAGTCGATCTGGTGCCGTCGGGCAGCCCCCTGGCCGAGGCGATGTTGTACGCGGCGGGGCGTCTGCTGTGGGATGCCGTGCTGCCGCCGGACTTCGGGCGGTACTACGCGAGCTACATGGCAAACCCGGCCTACGCGATTCGGTCGGTGCTGCTGATAACCGACGAAGCGCCGTGGCTGCCCTACGAACTGGCCGCGCCGCCAGACGGCAACCCGCTCGCGGAGATGTTCGATGTGACGCGGTGGGTGGAGGGGACGAGCCACGTGCGGCGCACGGGCTTCCCGCTGGCGCGCGAGGTCACGGTGACGCGCGTCGCGGGCGCGCCGGAACTCCCCTACCCGCCGTTGAGTTGGGCAGGCGGCAAACTGATGGAATCGCGGGCACAGTTGCGGCTCGGACGGGCGGCGTATGGCCTGCACTTCATCGAACCGGCCCCGACCGCCCGCGTGACGGAAATCGTGCATCGCGATGCCGACGACACCGAATGGGCCGACTACGTGCAACGACAAATCAAGCGTGTGAAGTCGCTTAGCCCCCTGGCGGCGCTGACGCATCTGCGGGGTATGGAAGATGAACCGGGCCTCACGCCATCGAGTGGGGCGTTGCGCCTGCTAGAAAGCGGCGCGGCGGGTGTCGTGGGGACTTGGTGGGCGGTCGACCCGGCGGCGGACCGCGTGTTCTGGCGGGCGTTCTATGGCGCGCTGCACGCGGAAAGCCCGCTTGGCGAGGCGATAACGGCAGGCCGCGAGGCTGTGTGGCACACCGGCTCGCTCGATTACCTGGCGTACTACGCGCTCGGTGACCCGATGGCGCAGGGCTACGAACTCGTGCCCGCGCGGGGGTTCCTCACACGGCGCATCGATGGCGTGGCCGATGACGAAACGGTGCTCGAAACCGGGCGGGCTTATCGGTTTGTGTTTGCGCTGGAAGCCACCGCGCCGATGGGCTACGCTGGACGACGCTACAGGATGATGCCGTGGGACGACCCGCCGACGCGCCTGACGGTTCAGCTGGCGGGCGGCGATGCCGTCGAGTTGGAGGCGGACGAAGTGACCGACGAATACGTCCGCTGGACGCGCGAACTGGAGTTCCTCAAGCCGGGGCCGCAGATGCTGGTGGTGGCGTGCTACGACGCAAACGGCGAGTTGTTTGCGGAACGCATTCGCTACGACTTCGATGTGGAGGGCGCGCCTGTCGCCGTGGAGCAAACCGGGCCGACCATCGAGGCGGTGCCGGAGACCGCGACGGTTTTCCTCGATTTTACCGACTACGCCAACACCTACCGCCTCGGCGATTTGCGGCGGCGCTACGGCGACCACCGCTTCAGCGAGTTTGTGAACCTGCCGCAGGATGCGGTGTATCAACTGGATGAAATTGTGCGCGGCCTACGCCTCGATGGCGCGACGGTAACCGGCGGTGATGTGGACACCTTCTCGCGAGACATCACCAATGCGGTGAATCGTTTGCTGGGGCCGGGCTGGTACGCCGAGCTTCAGCACGATACACACATCGCGGTGTTGAACGCGCCCTTTTTGCTGCCACTCGAATTCACCAGCACCGATGACGGCTACCTGGGGGCGAGTTTCGCGACCGGGCAGGTGCTCGCACCCTCGTTGGAGACGACCGCGCGCAAGCTACGGCCCGTGCTGCTCGCTGATACCGGACTCCCCTATCAGCGGGAACTGCTCACGGACATCCACGACGGCGAGCGCGATTTGCCGCGTGCGGTGGTCGTCAGTAACCCGTACAGCCAGCTCATCGATGGGCTGCGGCGCGCGCGCGGGCACCTGCTGCATATCGCGGCGCAAACGTCGGTCGAGCGCTACGGGCAACCGGCTTCGTTGACGTTGCAACTTGAGGACACCGCGCTGACGCTGCCGCCAGATGCCGCGCTCGACGACATCGACGGCTTCGAGAACCGGCCTATTGTACTGTTGTCCGCCAGCGGCCCCGCCGCGAGCCTCATCGGTTTTGCGGAGACGTTTACCAAGCTGGGTGCCGATGCCGTCATCGTGCCCATTTGCCCGCTGCCGGATGCGGTCAATGCGGCATTTGCCGAGGTGTTCTACAACAAGCTGGGCGCGGGCGAAACCACATTGGGCCGCGCAGTCGCGGCTGCCCGCCGCCACCTGCTGGAACAGTACAATAATCCGCTGGGGTTGGCGTACATCCTGTTCGGCAATCCCGAGACCCCCGTGAGGCTGCGATGACCGCTCCACTGGAAGGCTACGACGCCGAAATCCGCGCGCGCATCGATGAGCTGTGGCAAACCATCGTCGAAAAGAAGGGCGAAGTGCTGGAACTCGTGCAGCGCTACGACGCGATTAGCCAGTTCATCAGCGACTACGATCACTACTTCAGCCAGTACGAGCAGGACCGGCGCAAGCTGGTGCAGCAGATACGCGAACTGGAACGGCTCATCATGCGGGAGGAGAGCACGGGGGAGGCGTTCGAAAATCTGCTGAAGCCAGTCGAAGAAGCGCCGGAACCAGAGCCGGAGCCGGATGTGATGGATGCGGCAGCGCCGGAGGGTGCCGCCCCCGCCATCGAATTGGAAGACGATTTCTTCGGGGATGATTTTTTCGGGGATGAGGCCGACGACGAACCGGAAACCCCTGCGCCGGAACTGCCAAACCCCGAAACGCCCCCGCCGACGGCCCACGCCAGCCGCAAGGAGCGCAAGCGCCGGGTGGCGGCCCCTTTTCGCAACATGTACCAGCCGCGTGTGCACGACCTCGATGCGCCCGAGTACACGTTTCGGAACGCGCGCATGGCGGACCTCAACGCGCTGTTGAGCGATGACGACCAGGACGAGTTCGAGTTTATCGCGCGCTTGCCCTTCGATGAGCAGGACCGGCAGATGTGGTACAACCCGCACTTTGGGGCGTTGCGCCCCACCGACCCCGACGCGCAGGCCGCAGCGCGGTTGTATCTGTTCGGGTTGTGGGCGGCCCTGCTGACGGAGGCCGTACGACGGGAGTCGGAAAAAGTGCGGTTGATGACCGACGAGGATATGCTCGCGGAGTACGATCGGTGGCAGGCCAGCCCGCTGAAGGACAACCTGGGGTTTTATCTGCAAAGCCTGGAGAGCCAAAAACAGGCCGAACTCGATAAGTTGCGGGCGCGCATCGCGGAACTCTCATGAAGGACTGCGCCGGGGCATTGCTTAAGAATCAGCTCCAATTGTTGCGCGGCTTCGTAAACCTACAAGGGCACACGCTCACCCTGGCCCCAGGCAGCGCCTCGATTTTTACCCCTGGTATCGATAGCCCGCAGGTGAACACGGTCTACAGTATGGCGCCCACCGATTCAGCCATCGTTGCGGGGGTGATCGACCCATTCGCACAAGCGGAGATCGCGATGATGTGGCAAACCGACGACCCCAACCTGGGGCCGGTGTTGCTGAGTTATGGGATGATGCCGATGCCTTCGGTAACGGTGATGCACCTGTATGCACCGGACCTCGCACCAACGCCGGAAATCGAGGTGGAGGCGGTGCGCGATTTGGGCGTGCTGCGGGCCTGGGCCGATGTCGCGCAGACGGTGTTCAACATGCCGGGGTCGGTGATGAATGCGTACTTCGGGGCGTATTCGGCCATCGGCACGGGCGAGGATGCCCCGGTGCAGCACCTCATTGTGCGGAAGCGCGGTGTAGTCGTGGCGACGGGGAGCTATGTGCTGGCAGAGGGTGTGGTGGGTTTGTATAATATTGGTACGGTGCTTGCCTATCGTGGGCGGGGCATCGCCTCTGCGTTAACTGGCCACATGGTGAAAATTGCCGCCGCCGCCGGGGTCGATGATGTCGTCCTTGCGACTTCGAACGACGCACACCACTTGTACTTGCGGCTTGGCTTTACCGATTGCGGACGCCTGCTCAATTATCTTCTGGTACCATGAACGAGAATACGATCATCACCAACGACTTTTCTAACCCTGAAAGCCGCCGTAAGTATATGGACGGCTGGCCCGATGAACCGCACGTACAAGCGCATTATGAAAATGGGATGCAGTGTGGCGGATGCGCTTTTTTTGCGCCCCTTAACGATGACTACGGCATCTGCTGCCACCCGGAGTCGAGGCACCTGCACGAAACCGTGTTCGAGCATTTTACCTGCCCCACGCACGTTGAGGAGAGCTGGCGGTATCACAGTTTTTTGGATGACACGGATGATGCCGACCTGTTGTGGGAAAAAGATCAGATGCTGTTCATGCCGGAAACCGTCTTTCAAACGGCGGTCTACCTTTCCGAGACGGATGAACGCACGCCCCACGACATGATCCGCGACGGCCTGCGCGAGATATTCCCGTCGTTGCCGATGGATCATGAGGCTAGCCTGGCCCTGCTTAAGCGCTATCATCGGCGACACAGGACGCCGGCGCTTCGTCGACCGCCCCATGTGCTCACTGCCGAGCAGGTGACGGAAATTTCGGCGCTCGAGCAGTCGTTGTGGCAGGCCGATAGTCGCTTCGACATGAACTACATGGAGCAAATTCTACACTCGGAGTTTTTCGAGTTTGGGTGCAGTGGCAAGCGATACACCCGCGCCGAAACGCTCGCTGTGCCCCGGCAGGAGATCGAGGCGACGTTGAAGGATATGGGCATGGTCGCGCTCTCGTCGACTGCGGTGCTGGTGACGTATGTCAGTGAGGTGGACGCCGACGAGTTGCGGGTGTGCAATCGCAGTTCGGTGTGGTTGTATCGTGGCGGGCATTGGCAGTTGCGGTTTCATCAGGGCACGCGGGTGCCATAGTGGGTGTGTTCCACCGTTGAGGGAGAATTTCCTTACGTATTTACGTATTGATGATAAGACGGGTCGCGTTTGCGGTATAGTTAGCCCCTGCCTAACTCCCTTCCTCGTACCACGCCGAGACACGGTGGCGCATGGGGAGGGGCTTCACAACTGCTCATGAAGAATTTGCGAATTCAGAAAAGATTCGGTTGCATTTACGCGAAAATC
>CAYSVE010000397.1:0-5879 GCA_964434365.1 uncultured Anaerolineaceae bacterium
TGGCGTTCACCCCGATGTCATCACCTGGGCTGGGATTGCGCTCGTGCTGGCGGCGACGGTTCTCATCGGGGGTGGGTATTTGCGGGCAGGTGGAGCGCTGCTCGTCGTCGGTTCCCTACTCGATGCGCTCGATGGGGCGGTGGCCCGTGCCCGCGGGCAAATGGGTGGTTTCGGTGCACTGCTGGATAGCACGCTCGACCGCTATGCTGACGGTTTTATTTTTGCCAGTTTGGGTTATTATTTCGCTGTCCTGGGCCAGCCGAACAACCTGCTGCTTGCGCTCGCGGCGCTCATCGGCACCTACTGTGTGAGCTACATACGCGCCCGAGCGGGCGAAGCCGATGTAGGCCACAAGGTAGAGGCCGGGGCCTTCACCCGCCTGGAACGGTTGGTCGCGGTTGTTGTGTTGCTGATGCTACCGAGCCTGCTGGTACCGGGCCTGTGGCTGTTGGCTGTAGGAACAAACGCCACAGCGCTGCAACGGCTGTGGGTCGTCTTTAGGAGAGATGGAAAGCGAGACTAGACAAAGATGGAATTCGAACGCGAAGTTATTGTTCTTTTCAACCGGGTGCAAATCCGTTATTACGGCATCATCATCGTGGTGGCGATGCTGTTTGCGGCGAACGTCGCCGCACGCCTTGCCAAGCGCGATGGCCGCGACCCAGAGCACATCTGGGGTGCGCTGACCTGGGCCATTATCCCCGGCATCATCCTGGCGCGGCTGTGGTTCATTACCTTCCCACCACAAACGATGGTGGACCAGGGCCTGGGTGCGGGTTACTTCTACCGTAACTTCTTCGACCTCAACAATGGCGGTATCGCCATCTGGTCGGGTGGGCTTAGCATCTTCGGTGCGCTTGTAGGCGGCTTTGCAGGGGCATATATCTACTTCCGCCGTAACGGCCTTGCGATGCCCGCCTGGCTCGACATCGCCGGGGTAGCCCTGCCACTGGGGCAGGCTATTGGTCGCTGGGCGAACTACGTCAACCAGGAATTGTACGGCACCATTACGACGCTGCCGTGGGGTATCCAAATCGACCGCGAGCACCGCGTGTTCCCCTTCGAAAGCACGGTGGAATACCCGGTCTCCGAGACGGCCTTTCACCCGCTATTCCTCTATGAGAGCCTGTGGAGCCTGCTCGCGTTCATCATTTTGCTGAATCTCTTCCTACGCCAGCGAAACCGGCTTGTACCAGGTGACATCTTCCTCATTTACCTCATGCAGTACAGCGTAATTCGCTTCTTGCTAGAGTTCCTGCGCCTGGAAATCACGGTTGTTGCTAGGTTGAACTTCAGCCAGGTGATTGTGGGCGTGGTATTTGCAGCCAGCCTCGTATTTTACATCTATCGGCATCGGGCAGGTGCGCCAAAGCCCAAGCGCAAGGACATGCGCGACCGTCAACCAGCGGCAGAAGCCGCCTAAATCCTCTCATCGCAGGCAACGGGGCGCAGCAAACACATGTTTTGCGCGCGCCCTTTTTGTTTGCGTCCACTAACCCCCCACAGATAAACCTTGGTTTAGCCACTTAAACTCCACAATCAACGAAGTATGGTTCCTAACCCCCTGGTGCGTTTCATATCCTGTGAACGTCGTCGATTAACGACGCAAACATTCAAGCAAACGGGAGTACACACCACATGAAACGCAACGTCCTTTCTATCCTCATTCTCGTACTGGGTATCGTGGCGAGTGCCGCCTACGCCGATGGTCACGGTGATGCCGATGCGACCGCCAACGTTGACACCATGCAATTCGAAGTTGTGGAAGACGGCAATCGCTTCGTCTTCGATGACCAGAACCTGTTCGAAGACGGTATGCCAGCTTATGGTAGCGCCTTTGTGACGCAGGGCTACATCTACCCCGCCGGTACGCTGGAGCAGGGTACGGGTATCCTCGCCAACGGTGAGCCGGAGTTCCCTGAACTCGTGCTCGGCGTGTGGACCTGCTACGGCTGGATGATTGGCGACGGCGCATACACCGAAACCGGCGAGTGGGTCGTTTCCACCCAGATTTACCAATTCGAAGACGGCTCCACCATCGTCACTGACGGCTTCGAGATCGTGGACTTCGAGGTGCCGTTCACCCGTGCCATCAGCGCCGGTACCGGCCAATACGCTGGTGCCAGCGGTGAGCAGACACAGATGCTGCACGGTTTCACCGAGCAGATGGGTGTGATGCTGAGCGTCTCGTTCGACCTGCAAAGCTAACCACACCGCAGCCGCCATTCATCTACACGGGCAGCCTCCACAGGGGGCTGTCCTGCGCGGCTTATTCTCACGCCCCACTCCCGCCCTCGCGGCGGAAGACACAACCAAAAGCTTCGCGCTATCGTGAAAATGGTGTCGAAGTCATGGACAAGCCGCCATGCAAACATCGACACCCAAGGCACGCTACACAAACCTGGAGAACCCTATCATGCACATGCTGAACACCAATCTCGAAATCACCGAACTCGATTCGGCAACCATTCGCAACTTCGACACACAGCTAACCGGGCGCATTATCACACCGGGCAGCGACGATTATGACGAAGCCCGCGCCGTTTGGAACGGCATGATCGCCAACTACCCGGCGCTCATCGTGCGCTGCGCTACCAACGCAGATGTCGCCACGACTGTGAATTTCGCCCGCGAAAACGACCTGCTCATCAGTGTGCGCGGTGGTGGCCACAATGTCGCTGGTAGCGCCGTGCGCAATGGTGGGCTGGTCATCGACCTGACCGACATGCGCGGTGTGACGGTCGACCCAATAGCGAAGACGGCCACGGCTCAAGGCGGCGCAACCCTCGCCGACCTCGACGCGGCCACACAGCAATACGCCCTGGCAACGCCCGGTGGCGTCTTCTCGGAGACAGGCATCGGCGGTTTGACGCTCGGCGGTGGTGTGGGCTGGATGCGCCGCAAGCATGGCCTCACCTGCGACAATCTTATCGGCGCGACCGTCGTGACCTCCGCTGGTGAGATCATCCGCGCCAACGACGCAACCCACCCAGACCTGATGTGGGCGCTGCGTGGTGGTGGAGGTCAATTTGGTGTGGTGACGGCGTTCACCTACCAGTTGCACCCGGTAGGGCCTCTGATCATGTTCACCTTTGTGCTGCACCCCGGCGAAAACGCAGCCGCCGCGCTACGCTTCTTCCGCACGTACATTGCAGACGCGCCGAACGAAATCTCGGCGATGGCCGTTCTGGGTCACGTGCCACCGAGCGAACACTTCCCTGAGGAAGCACATGGTCGTCCGTTCGTGCTGTTCTGCGCAGCGTACATCGGTGAGGTCGAGACCGGACGGCAGATGCTCGCGCCGCTCATCAACTACGACACGCCGCTTGCCGACATGAGCGGGGTGATGCCCTTCACCGAGGTGCAGAAGATGTTCGACGAGGACTACCCATCGGGCGAACTGCACTACTACTGGAAGGGCGTATACATGCAAGCGCTCAGTGACGCCGCCATCGAGATGCTGGTAGAGGCCAACGACGCCGCGCCGTCCATCATTTCGACGATCGATGTGTGGCACATGGGTGGTGCCATCAACGACTTCGACGACACCACCAGCGCCTTTGCCGAGCGTGAAGCGCAGTTCCTCATCGGCATCGAGGCCAATTGGGACCCGGCAGAGGACGATGATGCAAACGTTAGTTGGGTGAAGAATACCGCAGTAGCAGCCGAACCGTTCGGCAGCAAGCGCCGCTACCTGAACTTCCCCGGCTTCTTCGAGGAAGAGAACCTGCTGGAAGCGATGTTCGGCCAAAATGGCGCGCGCATCGCCGAAGTGAAGGCCCAATACGATCCAATCAACCTGTTCCGGTTGAAATAACACCACAGGAGGGGCTGCCTTATCCGGTAACCAGGCAGCCCATCGACCAAACGTGAAGAGGAGAGAAGCCGATCATGACCTGGCATCAGGTTCAGATGATAGCAGGGATGTGTGCCAGCGGTGTATTTGTGGGTGGCAACCTGAGCATGCTCATCAAAGCGTGGCGTACCAAGGATGTCACATCGTACAGCGTGCTATCGCTGACGTTGAACAACTTCGGGAACGCGGTGTACTGGCTGTACGTCGTCAGCCTGCCGATGGGGCCGGTGTATGTGCTGCACTCGTTCTATACCGTCGTCGCCGCGTTGATGCTCGCATGGGCGCTGATGTATCGTCACAAGCCCATCGAACGCGTTACAAAAACCGTCAAACGACTCACCACGGAATCGCATCGCGTGGTCGCAAATCCACGCGAAACGATGGAAATGCCCCGCGTAGACGGGTAAATCCACGCAGTTTGTAAGGGCCGACGCGTGCGCCGGCCCGCCATGTCTTCCCGTCGAATCCCTTAGCAACCTCAGTTCGAATCATCGGCGCGTTGCAGCCGCCACAACAAAGGCGCATATGGATGATCCATCCAACACGCGACCGGTTCGCCGTGGTGTGCGGCAAGCCACTTAGCGCGTTCACTGGCCCCCGCCGCGTGCAGAATCTCACCGCTCCAACGTGGGTGGCACTCCGCGACAACAAACGGCTTCGCCCAGGGCGCTTCGGGGTCGCCATCGGCAAGGCGCGTGTACAACTTCGGCCAGAACATCCCCACCAGCACGGCGATCGACTTCTCGGCGACGCTCAACGGGTAACGGACCTTGCCGCTATCGTGCATCAACGCAGCGATGGCAAGATCGTGTGGGGTGTCGGGTTCTTGCTCCAGTACATCACGGAGCACGCGCAAGCTGTGTTGTTGTTCGCTGCGGCGCAGGCGCTTGAATGTCGCCAGCATCTCCGGCGTGAGGTACACCTCAGCGGCGGCGTAATCCACCGGTTGGCTGAAGGACACCAGCGCCCGCACCCCCTGCGTAAAGCGGTAGATCATAGGCCGACAAGAAACGCCGTAATCGTGAACGTCGGTTGTCCAATGAGTATCCCGAAGATGTTCGGCCCCAACCCACTAAAGCTCAGCAGCAGTAAACCGAAGAAGATGTACTGTGTGTAGCTCTGCCAGCTACCCCACGTCTCCGCGAGGTCCGGCGGGAGAAGCGTATACACGATGTACCAGCCATCGATGGGGAACAATGGTAGCAAGTTGAAAATGAACAGCAACACGTTCAACTGCACGGTTTGGAACAAGATGAGCAGTAGCAAGTTCTGCTGAAAGCCGACCGCGCCAGACAACACCATGATACGGATAGGAATCGCAAAGATGATCGCGAGCAGCAGGTTACTTAATGGGCCAGCCGCAACGGCCGCCAAATATCCCCAGCGCGGGTTCCGCATACGGTAGGGGCTGATGGGCGCACTACCCAAAATACCGAAACCGATGAGCGCAAACATCAGCCAGCCGATCCAGTTGATGTGAACCAGTGGGTTCAGCGTTAAACGACCTTCGCGGGCGGGCACGGGGTCGCCCATCATGTAGCCGACGTAGTTGTGCGCAAACTCGTGGACCGTCATGCCAAGGCCGAGGGCAATCAGGTTTGCGAGGATAAGTTCAGGCGTGAGGTTAAAGAGCACAGTCGCGTCTCCGTCTGTGAAAGATGACCGAAAGTATAGCACAGGCCAATCAGCGTTTCGTATGGGGCTTCGCGTATAATTGATGACAATGTATGTACTGCTCTTTCTTATTCATAACGATGGGGTACTGCCACATTGACCATCCACCAACTCTATACTCGCCCACATGACAAATAAACGGGTTCTGGTGCTGATGTCGCGGACGGGCGGCGGCCACCTCGCCGCCGCCGAAGCGCTCCGCACCGCACTCGCACACTACCCCGTGACCGTCGAGGTCGTCGATGCTTTTGCAGAATATGGACGTGGACCGCTGCGTTACGCGCCACAGATTTACCCACATTGGGTCAACTGGGCACGGTGGAGCTACGCCGCAAGTTATCGTCTGTTG
>CAYSVE010000398.1:0-5856 GCA_964434365.1 uncultured Anaerolineaceae bacterium
GCGCGTGGTGGAATTCGACGATGTCGTGAACCGCCAGCGCGAGGTCATCTACGCCCAACGTCGCGATTGGCTAAACACAGAAGACCGCCGCTCGCTATACATCGATATTCTGCGAGAGCAGGTCGACGATGTGCTCGATGAATACCTCGACGAGGAAATACCTGAAGACGACCAGGATATCGAGGGGTTGTACCGCGAGCTGCTGAAGATTTTCCCGGTGCCGGAGCGCATCACGGTCGATGACTTGATGGAGCTAGACACCGACGAAATCGAAGCGTTGGTTATCGCGTCGCTCGATGAGGCGTACGATGCCAAGACCGAGGAACTGGGCGAGGAGATCATGGCGCAGGCCGAGCGGCAGGTGATGCTGTGGGCTGTCGACCAGCGCTGGCAACAGCACCTCACCGACCTCGATGTGTTGCGTGAGGGCATCAACCTGGTTGCCATCGCCCAGAAGGACCCGGTGGTGGAGTACAAGCGCGCGGCCTTCGATATGTGGCAGGTGATGCAGGACGAGATTCGTGACGTGGCCGCCCGCAACATCTTTCGCGTGCGTGTGAACATGCCGCAGCGTCCACAACGGCAGATGCGTGCTGTGCGCCCCAACGTGACCGAAAACACCAAGCCAGAGCCGGTTCAGAAGACGGCCAAGCAAAAGCTCGGGCGCAACGACCCCTGCTGGTGTGGTAGTGGCAAAAAGTACAAAACATGCCACATGAAGGAGGACAAAGCCCAAGAGCGCGAACGTGCACGTCAGAACACCGCGTAGAAGGTGATGTGAACCTTACTGTTTGAAAGCGCGAGGGAGGCAACCCCGCCTCCCCGCGAACGATACGAAAGTGTTATACTGTTAATTGACCGGGCATAACGCCAGGACTGCATACACAAGGGAGAACCAATGACTCAGATGAACGCAAATTCGCAAAGCATCGAGGTTACCGACTCGCACCTGTTCGACTTCATGCGAGACAAGCTGGACTCGTTGGCCAAGTGGGATTTGGTTCATTTTTTTCACCAGCATCCGGGTATCGTTGGGCCTGCGCCGAGGGTTGCAAGCCTTACCGGGAGAGACCTCCGCGATGTACAGAGAGAACTCACCGAAATGGCCTCGAATGGCTTACTGGAAGTCGATGCGACATCGGGTGTGAAGGTGTATCGGCTAACGACGGATAAGGCCGTGCGTGCGATGATTAGCGAGTTCGTAAGCGCTTGCGACGACCGCCGCTTTCGCGAAGAAGCCATTTATCTGACGATGTCGGCGTACCGCTAACGCGTCGTACACCGTGGGGGTTCTGTCGATAAGCCAGTTTTTAGTGCTGTTCACCTGGTTTCCGCTGGCGCTGCTCATGTTTTTTTTGATGCTCATCGCGCGGTTTTACCAGCGGTTTTCGGCAAGGCGAACCTACTACTGGCTTTACCTGGTACCGATCGTATGTTACGGTGCGGCTGCGGTACGCTATGCAAGCATCGACCAGGTGACGGGTGACCTTATTGGAGATACCTTTGGCGGTATTGCTGCGATGACCCTGGCGGTCCTGAGTCTCTTACTCTATCGCCGTATGATGTCCGGTGTCGACCGGACATGATCATCGGCTGGATGGCCCCCACCGCGATTTGCCTCGCACTTGTCGTACTGGCACAACTCAGCCGACGTTTGGGTAGTGTCACGCGGACTGCGCGGTACTACCTGGGGTTGTATGTAGCGGCTTTTTTGGTTGGGTTTAGCGTCGTTATCTGGCTGCTCGACTTGCTTAGTTGGATTTCCATCCAGCAGTCGGCGACATGGGCATTGCTGTTCACCGGGTTGCCGACGATCGGTGTAACCCTGGGGGTTGTTTTTGCCTGGCGCTATTGGAGTTGGTTGCTGGCAGAGCGGGATTAACCTTGGACCAGAACGTACGTAAGATGATCTATGGGCTGCCGAAAATCGAACTACACCGCCACCTCGAAGGTGCGGTTCGGTTAACGTCCTTACTGGAAATCGCCCAGGAGTCCGACGACGAGCTTCGCGAAATGACGTTGGAGCGTTTACGCCCCTACGTTCAGATGATCCCCGGCCAACCCCACACTGCACAACAGTTCCTCAGCAAATTCCACGTGTTGCGGCAGTTCTATCGCTCCGAGGAAGTTATCAAACGCCTGACCCGCGAGGTTGTCATCGACGCGGCGAACGATAATGTGCGCTATATGGAGTTGCGGTTTACACCGAAAGCCCTGTCAAACGTCGTCGAATGCAGCTTCTACGATGTGGCTGCCTGGGTTTGCGAGGCGGTAAGCGACGTAACCGCGACCCACGACATCATGGTGAAGTTGTTGGTTTCGATGAACCGCCACGAGGGCGTTCGCCTGGGCGAGGAAATCATCGATGTTGCACTAGCCTTGAAACTTCATGGCGTGGTGGGCATCGACCTTGCCGGGCAGGAGCAGGGGTACTCTTGCAAACCCTTTGCGAAGGTGTTCGAACGTGCCAGAGAAGAGGGCCTGCGGGTGTGTGTCCATGCCGGTGAATGGGATGGCCCGCAAAGCGTCCGCGAGGCAGTCGAGTACCTGGGGGCCGAACGTGTGGGCCACGGTGTGCGTGCCCTCGAAGACCCGGACACCATCGACCTGTTGCTGGAGCGCGACATCGCGTTGGAGGTTTGCCCGACGAGTAACGTGCTAAGCGGTGTCGTCGCGGATTTTGCATCGCACCCGTTGCCACAGATGCTGGAGCGCAACATGCGCACGACCATCAATACGGATGACCCTTTGATATGCGACATCTCGTTATCCGATGAGATGGTCGTCGCTGTAGAGCACCTGAACCTCTCGGTGGAAGTGCTCAAACGCCAAACGATGGTTGCGGCAAATGCCGTCTTCTTGCCAGAGTTGGAAAAAATGAAGCTCGTTGCACGGTTCGGTGAGTGGTTGTCATGATGCGAGTTGGCGCGTTCGAACTTCACCTCATCAACGATGGCGATCACTTTGTCGATCCTGGGGGACCATTCGGGTTGGTGCCGCGCGCGCTGTGGAGCAAAACCTTAGCGCCCGTCGATGATTACTTCGTCAAAATGGTGTTGAATTGCCTGTTGGTACGGGCGCACGGCAAAACCATCGTCGTGGATACCGGCTATGGCAGCAAACTGCCGCAGAAGCTGCTCAACATCCTCAAAATGGACCGCCCCAATGGTGGGTTGGTGGAGGGCCTTGCGCGGTTGGGCGTGCAACCTGCCGATGTCGACCTTGTGGTTTGCACGCATCTGCACGGTGATCATGCCGGTGGCAATACGATCTACAACGCGGATGCTGAGGCCGTGCCGACCTTCCCGAATGCGGAGTATGTGGTGCAACAACGCGAGTACGACGACGCGATACACCCAAACGAACGGACGCGTGCAACGTACCTCAGCGAGAACTACGCACCGCTCATCGCGAGTGGGCAGTTACGCATGTTAAATGGTGATACTGAACTTCTGTCTGGTATTAAGGCTGTGGTGACGCCGGGGCATACGCCCGGCCACATGAGCGTACGCTTGCAGAGCGAAGGCGAGCACGCCGCCTTTGTATGCGACCTCGCGACCTATGCCGTTCACTTCGAGAGGCTGGGGTGGATGACGGCTTACGACGTTGAACCGTTGATTACCCTCGAAACGAAACGGGCCTGGCAAACCTGGGCGCTGGAAACCAACGCCCTGCTAATCTTCCCCCACGACCCGGAGCGACCCGTGGGGCGTTTGACCCACGATGAAAACGGGCACCCCAAGCTGGACCCCGTGGCCGTAACCTACGCCTGATCAGTGGCGAGACTGCCACTCCTCGATGGTTTTGGCGAGGAACTCGCGAATTGCGGGGTCGGTGACATCCCCCACACTATCGAAAAACTCATCGTCGACCTCGATGCGTACGCCGCCGTCCATCGCGCTGCGTACATGAATGCTACGGCTACTGAATTCTGGCGAGAGCGCGAGTTTCGTTTGCAAATACTGCTCGATGGCCCCGGCGAGGTCAAGCGCAGGCGAGGCATCAAGTGGTGACACAGCAGCGACTTCCGCCGTGCTGAAGTTGGGCACCGGGTCGGCGGCAGGGCGCGAAGGTGCGGGTGCCGGGTCAGGCTCAGGTGCCGAAGATGCCGGCGCGGCTTTCCCGCCTTTGCTGAAGCGAGGTGCCACCTGCGAGATATCCTTCATGATTTTGACGAACCGTTGCCGGAACTCTGGGTCGATCTCCTCGTCGTCGCTGGCATACGCCCAATCGGCAATTTGCACGATGAGACGCCCATCATCGATGCCGCGCATCACCGTGAGGATTTCGGCGGCGCTGGAGGTGCCGCCGTTGGTCAGCCGCACATTGACGAGGCCATGCTGGCGTGGGGGCTGTTTTTCCGGTTCGGGGGCGGGCTTCGCCGATTTGGTCGGTTCCACTGGCATATTCAGCAGCATATCGAGGTCGGGCATCGCATCGTCGCTGCGGTTACCGCCTCCCCCACCGGCACCCGATGTTTGCGCCGCGAAATTCGCAGGGCTGGCCGGGGCCGCCTGTCGCGGTGGTTGGGGGTTACGTGGGGCGGCTGCCTGTGGTGGGCCGCCCGCCGTTTGTGCGGCTTGCTTAGGACGCATCCGCAAGTAGGTGATGGCGATGATCGCGACGATCAACAAGATGATGAACAAACCGAAGATGAAAAAGATAGCAGCAGGTATTTGGCTGAAGAAATCCGCGAATGTGCTCGACATAGTTACTCCACGGGGCCGCGCTGGCAGACCGGGCAGTAGTGGGTTCCGCGCTGGGCGACCCGAACTTTGACAATTGGGTTACCACAAGTGTAGCACGGTTCGCCGGTTCGGTCATACACGTAAAGATCATTCTGCATTTGTCCTTGGGTACCATCTGGTTTGCGATACCAGTTGACGCTGGCCCCCTCGCGCTCGATGCCGTCTGCGAGGGCCGCGCGGACGGTACCATGCAGGGCAATGATCTCTTCATCCGTCAATGAATCGGAGCGGCGCTGTGGATGAATGCGCGCCCGGTGGAGTGCTTCATCGGCATAGATGTTGCCCACCCCGGCGATGAACGACTGGTCTAGCAGCAACGCCTTGATGACCTTCTTGCGTGTAGTCAAGCGCTCACGAAAGACATCGACGGTAAAGTCGTCTTCGAGTGGTTCTGGTCCGATGCCCGCCGTGACCGTCTCGATGTCGTTTGTGAGGTACACCCGCCCGAACTTGCGATAGTCCGAGAATCGAAGCTGTTTGCCGCCATCGAGTTGCAACTGGAAGTGCACCCACTTATCAGCCTCGTTGCTGTCATCACCGTCGACGACATACAACCGACCGGTCATCTTCAAGTGCACCACGAGCAGGTCGTGGTCCAGTTCGCAGATGATGTACTTAGCGCGCCTGCGCACGCCACGGAAGGTTTGCCCGACAATACGTGCCGCAAATTCGGCGGGGGCAGGGCTATGGACGGTCTTTTCCCAGTCGTACCACATCGCCTGCACGGTACGACCGGTAAGCGGCGCCCGCAGGCCGCGCACCACAGTTTCGACTTCGGGTAGCTCTGGCATGGGTTTCGGCTTTTTTGCAATAAAGGACGCGCAGTATAGCAGGTTGGTGAACGGTACGAAAGATTAGAGAACATCCGTCCTAGCGGCAAGTGATGCTTTATGCGCGGCGCAGGGATGGTATAGTTAAATTACCCCAAGTTATTCAGGCGCGGACGCGATATGTGTAACGACAAGTTTGTCCATTTGCATGTGCATACGGAATACTCCCTGCTCGATGGCCTTAGCCAGATCAACCGACTGGTGAAGCGTGCCAAGCAGCACGAGATGCCATCGCTGGCGATTACAGCCCACGGCACGCTGTTCGCTGTCATCGACTT
>CAYSVE010000399.1:0-5854 GCA_964434365.1 uncultured Anaerolineaceae bacterium
TGCCTGAATCCCGTCTATGAGGGTGGGGCGGTTGGGGCGTCACTCGATGCTTACGCCGACTACACCGAGCAACGTCAGGATGCATTGCGGCAGGCACTGCGTCGTCAACGCCGCGAAACAGAGCACCTCGTTTCCGTATTCGAGGCGATGCAGGATGGCGTTATCATTCAAGATTTAGATGGCGCCGTGACCATGATGAACGGCGCTGCCCGCAAGCTCATCGGCACAAATACCGAGTCGCTGCTGGGCCTCACCACCGTCGTGACCGATGCACTAGGGCCGTCGCTTGCGCCTGGTGTGTACGCGCTCGGCGACCCACAGCGTGTGGAGGTCGATGGTCGGATGCTCAGTGCACAGGCCGCCGCTGTGATGTCGCTGGCGAACATGCGTGTCGGATCGGTGATTGTGCTGCGCGACATCACCGATTTCGTCAAGCAGGAGCAGCAGCGCGAGCGTGTGCTGGCCCGCATCGAGCAGCAGGTTCAGCAACCGCTAGGCACATTGGCCCGGGCCGCTGCCGACAGCCCGTTGGACGTGTTCGCGCGCGAGATCACGAAACGGGCGGTGGCACTACAAAAGTTGGTCGTGGAAATGCGCGAACTCACCGACATCGATGTGCATGGCCTGGAGCAAACGCAAAAACCGATTCCGCTAGATACCCTCGCCTGGGCTGTCGCCAACGAGTGGCGGCAAATCGCACAGGCTGCGAGCCTCAAGCTCGTCGTGGTGGTCGAAGTCCGCGACTTGTTTGTGCTGGGCGACAACCGTCGTTTGCGTTGGGCCATGGGCAATTTGCTCGATAACGCCGTCAAATATACCCTTCCAGGTGGCGTCGTTACCCTGGAAATCACCGGGCACAATAGCGGGTACGTTCACATGCGCGTGCGTGATAATGGGGTGGGCATCCACGAGCAGGAGTTGCCGCACGTATTTACCCGATTCTACCGGGGTAAGCCGTTTGCGCCAGATGGTCAGGCTTTGCGGGTACCGGGTATGGGGCAGGGATTGCACGTCGCGCAACACATCGTGCGTGCCCATGGCGGCGATGTTCACATCCGCAGCCGTGTTGGAATGGGCACGGCGGTGTACTTCACGTTACCGCTAACCGCACCTGTGGGTATCGAACTGCCACGGCTGCCCGTCGAAGGCGATATTGACGGTGAGACGGTGATTCTGCCTCCAGACTTCGACGCGTACGAACTCTAGCACCAATTCAAAAGGCCCTCGCGCCATGCGGGGCCTTGTTTCATACTTTCGAGTATTCTTGTGATGCCTAACCTGCGGAATTCTCGTTGCCAAGGGTGAACAGATAAGCCATCAGGTTGTTGAATTCTTCTTCGGTGAAGAGGTCCTGGTAGTTCTGCGGCATGAGGCCAGGTGGGTAGGCCCCGGTACCATCATCGGGCACGATGTAATCGTTTGGGTTGTAGATGGAGTTGACCACGTAGGTGATGCCGTCCGGGTCGCCGCTGTCCGCTGCTCGATCGTCGACACGCCCGTGCAGACCCCACAACCCCGGCCCAATGAGGCGCGCCTGAGTCTCGTCTACAGTGTGGCAGTTTGAGCACAGCCATACACCCGACGCGGTTTCGTAGGACATGTTAAAGATCGCTTCTCCGGCTGCCGGGTCACCATCTGCAATGAGCATCGCGACTGGATCATCGCCCGTATCGGCAACCGTGGCCTCAGGTTCGTCCATTTCATCGGTTGGCGCATCTGCCGAGGCGACCTCTGCCCCCACATTTGGATTCCCCAGCGAAAGGATGTACCCAACAAGATTATCGAAATCCTCATCGACGATGAGTTCGGCGTAGTTTTGCGGCATGAGGCCAGGTGGGTAGGCCCCACTGCCATCATCGGGCACGATGTAATCGTTCGAGTTGTAGATGGAGTTGATGACATACGTCAAGCCGTCTACGTCGCCGCTATCGGCGGCCCGGGCGTCGGCGCGCTCGTACAGGCCCCACAAGCCAGGGCCGATGAGGCGTGCCTGCGATTCATCGACAGAGTGGCAGTTTCCACATTGCCACACACCCGAGGATGTCTCGTAGGACATGTTGAAAATCGCTTCGCCAGCGGCGAGGTCTACACTGTTGACCAACGCTGTGATCGGGTCGTCATCTGCCGCAGGCACTTCGTCCGCTGTATCGCCGGCTTCGATGTCAGCAGCGTCTTCGGTATCGCCTGCATCCGCAGCGACAACTTCCTCGGTCGGCGCTTCGGTTGGCGGAACCTCGGTCGGTGGGACATCAGTTGGGGTTGCGGTTGGTTCTGGAGTATTTGTTGGGGTAATAGTTGGGGTCGGTGTCGTGGTGGGGGTTGCCGTAGGGGCGTTTTCGGTTTCGTATGCTGCCGTAGCGCGTTGGGCGATGGCTGTTGTGTCGGCCTCTGCCTCAAGCGTGGGGAGCCACTCCGGCGTCGCTACGGTGCCACAGGCTGCTACAACAGCACCGAGCAACAGCGCGGCGCAGGTAAACAGGAGTCTTTTCATCACACTGAATTTGCCTTTTGTGAATGTCTGAACAACAACTTAGGGCATTCTACCGTAAGGAGCGGAGTGAGGCAAAGGCCCTCGCGAGCACTAGGTACGCTGTAATTGCAGTGTTAGAAGGCGGGCATCCCCGCCCTCGATTTTAGTCTTCGTCTTCGTCCGGCGGTATTTCCTCGAAGCGAACGAGCTTGTACCGGGCGACGCCATCTGGCACTTTCACCTCGACCTTCTCGCCGAGGCGTTTGCCGAGCAAGGCCTGCCCCACAGGCGACCCCAACGAGACACCCTTGCGCCCATAGATGATCTCCAGGCTACTTAGCAAGTCGAATGTCAGTTCCTCTTTTTCGTCCAGGTCCATAACGACGACGCGGTCGCCTGGAGAGGCTGTTTCCGGGTCGGGGTCATCATCGATGACGGTGGCGATTGCCAAGACCGTCCGCAAGCGCTCGATGCGTTCTTCGAGTAGTTGCTTGTCGGACATCACATTGAAGAACTCGGGGTCTTCGTCGTCGACCTTGCGGTCCTCGTTCAGTTCGGCGAGCCGTTGATCCTGGCCCTCTAGCACAACAAGCAGTTTGCCCAGTTGTGTCTTGAGTTTTTCGTAGCCAGAGCGTGTAAGAATGTGTTCTTCTTCTACCATATGTCTTTCCTAGAAGCCTGTTGTCTCCGGTCTGCGGTAGTGTACAACGCGCTGCAATGACTTTAGTTCGTAGGGCATGCTGTACACCTGCCGCCGATAGCGCCATCCGCTGAGTACATTTAGCACGCGGCGTACGTTCCCACGTAGCCGCCAATCGGTCACCGTCGGGTAGTACGCATTCACGACCGACTCGAAGTTGCGCACGCGCCGCCGAACGGTATCGGTAAACCATGGTGTGCCGGGGTCCCGGCGCATCGATTTAAGGTACCATTCCTTGCTTGCCCACGCCTCGAGGGTGTCGGGGAATTCGAAGCCACGCGCATAGGCTTCCTCGGTCATAACACTCCCTTCCTGCGGTACGGGGGTGTAAATGTACAAGATCAGTTCGGTGGCCGGGTTAATATCCTTGATTTTGCGTATGAAGGCAATAGTGTTTTCAATATCTGCCATCGGGTCGGGTGGGTTGCCTAGCACAAACGAGAGTTCTGGGATGACATTGAACGCCTTCATGCGCTCCACCAGGGCAAGTGTTTGTTCGGTACCGCTTTTGCCGCCCTTGTTCATACGGGCCAGCATCTCGTCACTGCCACTTTCAGCACCCATAAACAGCATTTTGGCACCGCTGTCCGCGATTTTACGCCACGTTGTATCAGAATAACGCATGAGTTCGTCGACACGACCAAGTGCCCACCAGTTGATGTTCAGCGGCGTCATGCGATCAGCGATGTCGGCAGTGCGTGGCTCGCTGATGAAGAAGTCCATATCGTGGAACTCCATCCCATCGATGCCCCAGTTGTCGTGCATGTGCTGCATGATGTCACCCACTCGCTCTGCACTTTCGGCAAGCCAGCGCTGCCGAGACAACTCCACCACCGCACAGAACGAGCACGCAAACGGGCAACCCCAACTGCTATGATGCGACAGCACGCGTTCCCCCAGGTAGCTTTTACCGACGTAGTTGGGCATATCCAAGCGGTCGTAGGGGTACCAAGGCAGGTTATTCAGCGGTACCATCGGCGCACGTGCGTTCTGATGAAAGCTACCGTTAGTGTACGCAAGCGACGGCGTCTCCTCCAACGCACCCCCGTGATGCAGGGCATCGACAAACGTGCGGAAGGGTGCTTCTCCCTGGCCTGTGATGGCGTAATCTACGAAGTCGGCACGGGTGACGACTTCGGTGTGGTTGCTGGGGAAGTATCCACCCCACAATATCGTAAGACCGGGCAGAGCCGCCTTCACCGCTTTGCAAACAGGCACCGCTTGCCGAACCTGTGGCCCAGGCATCACCGTAACGGCGAGCATTTTCGCGCCAGTCGCGTTCGCTCGTTCGATGATGTGTTCGGCGGGATTTTGTATCAGGTTACCGTCGATAAATTCGACATCGTAATCCCGCGAGATGACAGCGGCAATTGCAAGCAACGACATTGGCAAGCGCTGTTTGCCCGGTGATGTGCTCACCGGGTTGAAGAGTAACACTGTGTGACGCATTGGGTTTCCCCCCCAGGAAGTAAGCGTTCACCTATTGTCTCCATAGCAAGCTTCTAGCGCAACCAGTAGAATAAGCGCCTTATGGATACAAGACTGCTCAACGATGATTGGACTGTAGAATACTTCGAGCCAGAGGTCGATGGTTTCGAGATGGCCCCGAGCGCACAAGCTGTTCCGCGCCTGACGGATTGGATGTGTGAGGCGCGCTTTGTGGAGGCCGGTTTTTTTGCCTGGCTTCAACGTCGGTTTGACCTGAGCGCGACGGTGCAGTGTGTACGTTACATCGTGCAGGTGGAAGGCGCGCCCAACGGAACGCGTGTGTTTGTGAACGACAAGCACCTGGCGGATGCTGATGGCAACGAAACCCCACTCCGCATCGATATAACCGACTACGTATCGCTGGGGAAAAACCGGCTTTCGATGCGGTTAAACTGTGAGCCACAAAATGTGCGCTTCGAGGGTGTTGCCCTGCTGCAAATACCCTGCGAAGACGTGCGTTGACGCGCCACCTGCCGACAGATAAAATAATCGCAGTCAAGATTAAGAGAATGCGCGTCGATGAAGTATCATATTTGGACGTTTGGCTGCCAGATGAATACGGCAGATTCGCAACGACTCGCCTCCGAGCTAGAGCGGCTCGGGTTCCAGGCCGAAACCGCGAACCCTGATGCTGCCGACATCATGGTGGTGAATACTTGTGTCGTTCGGCAAAGTGCCGAAGACAAGGGAATGGGACGCATCCAGATGTTGCAGTCCCTCAAGCAAAAGCAGCCAGGCAAAATTGTCGGGGTGATGGGATGTATGGTCGGGGTGAAGGACCCGCTTTGGATGCGGCAACGTCTACCGGGGGTGGATGTCTTCATGCCGCCGAGCGACCCAAAGCCCATGGTCGACTTCCTCAACCACCGCTACGCCGAAAACGAACACATACAGGCCGAGGCAACTGAACGCGCGCGGCGAGATGCGATACAGGACGGTGACCTTATCTTGCCGGTTCAAGAGCAAGGTTTACTCGTTAGTGCGCATGTTCCAGTCGTGTATGGGTGCTCTCATGCCTGTTCGTTTTGCATTATCCCTTTCCGCCGTGGTATCGAACGCAGCCGTAGCGTTGGTGAAATCGTCGCCCATGTGCGCAGCCTTGCGCAACAGGGTGTCAAGGAAGTGACATTACTCGGCCAAATTGTCGACCGCTACGGGAAAGACATCCCTGATGGCCCCAACCTCGCCGATTTGCT
>CAYSVE010000400.1:0-1688 GCA_964434365.1 uncultured Anaerolineaceae bacterium
CGGCTTTTTGCTGGCGCGCAGCCACTACAACGAACTCTTGGCGTTGATGATGAGTGCCATCTACGGCGGCTGCTTCGTGCTGCTTATCGCCGCGCTAAACCAGCAAGGCGGCCTCCGCCAGAGCGTGTACGGCGTTTTCGAGCGCTCGGTGCAGTGGTTATACGCCACCACCAGCAACGAACTCCGCCAGGATGACCTCATTTTCACGATGCTGGTGGCGGGGTTGTTCTGGTTTTTGGGCTACAACATCGCCTGGCACCTGTTTCGCATCGACCGCGTTTTTCGGGTGATTTTGTTCCCGGGCCTCATCATCGTCATCAACACGGCCTTCTACAGCGGCGAGAATACCCTCGCGCCCTACCTCATCGGGTTCACGTTTTTGGCGCTGCTGCTGGTGGTGCGCTCCAACCTCGATGCGCGCGAGTGGGACTGGTATGTGAACGGTGTGCGCGTGCCGCGTCGTCTGCGTCGGCAGTTCGGGGTCGTGGGGGCGGTGCTGGCCGTGATGGCCGTTGCGATAGGGTGGGCCGTGCCCTCCGGCGACTTGCAAGAGCGGCTCGACAACTTCCAGGAGTTTATGCAAAGCGACCCGCTGCAACAACTCGGCGAAACCTGGAACCGCCTGTTCTCCTCTGTCGATGCGTATGGCCCCGTCACTGCCGACTACTACGGCGGCGACTCGCTGGACCTCGGCGGTGCGATTCAACTTGGCGACCAGGTAGTGATGGTCATCAACGCGCCCCCCACACGCCGGTACTACTGGCGCTCACGCGTGTTCGATACCTACCAGGGCGGCACATGGAACAGCCAGGCGAATGTGCGCCTGCCAGACATCGAACCGCCCTTCGATGTGGTCCACGAGCCGTACCTCGCTGGCTCGCGCGAGCTAGTACAGCAGCAGTTTACGATGGGCCTCAACGCCAGCCGATTGGTATACGCTGCGCCCCAGCCGGTGCAGGTGGGGCTGCCCGTCCGCGCAGACATCCGCGAGACGCCCGAACAAACCTGGAACCTGTACGTGATCCGGCCATTGCGGCTGTTGCAGCGCAACGACACCTACACCGCAACCAGCCTCATGAGCACCGCCAACGCCGAACAACTCCGTACCGCCGGGACCGACTACCCGCAGTGGGTGCGCGATACGCAACTGTACGTCCCCCCTTCGGTGACCGGGCGCACACTGCAACTGGGCCAGGAAATTGTGGCGCAGGCCGGGGCCGTCACCCCATACGATCAGGCGAAGGCAATCGAACGGTGGCTGCGACAGAACATTACCTATAATGAGAGCATTCCCGAACCCCCCAGTGGACAAGACCCGGTCGATTGGGTGTTGTTCGATTTGCGGCAGGGCTACTGCAACTACTACGCCTCGGCGATGATTATGATGCTGCGCGGGCTGGGCATCCCCGCGCGGATGGGTGCGGGCTTCGCGCAGGGTGAGTTCGATGGCACCAACTACGTCGTCCGCGAGCGCGACGCCCACACCTGGGTGGAAGTCTACTTTCCCGGTTAC
Organism: uncultured Anaerolineaceae bacterium; assembly: GCA_964434365.1. Lineage (GTDB taxonomy): Bacteria > Chloroflexota > Anaerolineae > Aggregatilineales > Phototrophicaceae > CAYSVE01. The sequence continues at coordinate 1,514 of CAYSVE010000400.1, forward strand.
GGCTGGGTGGAATTCGAACCGACGGCTGCCCAGGCCGAACTCGACCGGGGCGACGATGCCGCCGAGGCTGTTCCGTCGCCCACGCCGCAGGCCACCGCGACGCCGCCCCTAACCCCCACGCCCACCCAGACGCCGGACCAGCAGGCAACGCTCCCCCCAGAGGAGACCCGGGCCC
>CAYSVE010000400.1:1698-5837 GCA_964434365.1 uncultured Anaerolineaceae bacterium
CGACGACCCTCACACCCTCAGCCACGCAGACTCCGACCCCGCAGGAAACTCCCCCGCCGCAGGATAAGGAGGCCACGGTGCTGCCCACCGTCACGCCGACCCTTACCCCCACGCCCACGGCGACGCCTGTCATCGTGCCAACGAGCCAACCCCCCGTTGCCCCGCCAGAAACCGGCTCGCTCTCGTTTTTGCTGCCGGCGCTGCGCGTGGCCCTATTCGGTTTACTCATCGTCGCTGCGATTGTCGGCATCGGTATGTTCATCTGGTGGTGGTGGGAGTGGCGCGGTATGCGCGGGCTAAGCCCCGTGGTGCGGGCCTATAAACGCCTCGAACGCTACCTGACCGGCTTATTGGGGATTCCGCTTGCGGGGCAACTGACACCCGACGAACGCCAGCAACGCATTATTGCGGATATGCCGCGCCGCGCCCATCGCCCCATCAACGCGATTACGCGCCTGTACACCGCCGAGAAGTACGGCCCGGCTGCGCCGGAGCGCGTCCCGCCGAAGCGGGTGAACCGCGCGTGGTCGTCGACGCGCACGACGATTTTGGAGGAGTACGGCTGGCGTTTCGTGCCGTTTGCGCGCTTCTTCAAGCGCGATAAGCGCAAGTAAGTAGGGCAACTTGCCAGGGCATCTTGTGGATTTATAGCCATGGTGCAGCGCAAGCGGTAGCACCCACGCTGCTGTGGGGCACTACCGTCTACGCCGCTGGCTTGCGTCTGAAGACCGATTATCGACGGATGAGGCGTAGGACGCCGAGCAGGACCACCGCACCAACGAATGCGACGAAAATGCTGGGCAGGTTTAACCCTGTGGCCTGCCCCCCCACACCAACCAAGCCGAGCACGAAGCCACCGATGTAGGCCCCGACAATGCCGACAATGATGTCCGTGAGCAATCCCTGGCTGCGGTTGGTCTTCATGACAATGCTTGCCAACCAGCCTGCAATCGCCCCCATGATGAGCCACGCGATGAAGTTAATCATTGTAAGTTGTCCCCTATTCTTGTGTGCGTTGTGTGTGTTGCGATGATTTGGATGATCGAGGAAATTCCTCAGCCCGTCTCCTACCAATGGCCAGTGCGGCCCAGGCCGAAAGTCTAGCGAGTGTCGGCCCCGGCAATCAGGTATCTCCGTGCAAAACGCCGAATATGGGGTGTTTACGCCACACCCTCGCAATGATTGTACTACGGCAAGGCCTACTTCAACAATAAGGGCGCGCCCACCATGGGCGCGCCCGCTGAAACACTGCCGTTGCTTGCGAGGAACGCTACCAGCCGCGGCCCGCGATTTTCTGCTCTTCGGGCAGGGTGCTCACGCCGATGCCGACCATCGCCTCGCCGAGGTTGCGGCTTACACGGGCGATGACCTCGGGGTTTTCGAAATGTGTCGTCGCCTCGACGATGGCCTTGGCGCGCTTGGCCGGGTCGCCGCTCTTGAAGATGCCGCTACCCACGAACACGCCATCGACACCGAGTTGCATCATCAGGGCCGCATCTGCCGGGGTGGCGATACCACCCGCCGCGAAGTTCACCACCGGTAGCCGACCGAGTTCGGCGGTTTCCTTCACGAGGTGGTACGGCGCACGGATTTCCTTAGCATACGTATACAGTTCGTCGGGGTCCATGCTGGCCACACGGCGAATTTCGCCATGAACCGAGCGCGCATGACGCACCGCCTCCACCACGTCACCGGTACCGGCCTCGCCCTTGGTGCGCATCATCGCGGCACCCTCGTTGATGCGGCGCAGGGCCTCGCCGAGGTTGCGGCAGCCGCACACAAACGGCACGGCGAATTTGGTCTTGTCGATGTGGTGTTCTTCGTCCGCCGGGGTGAGCACTTCGCTCTCATCGATGTAGTCGACACCGAGCGCTTCGAGTACCTGCGCTTCGACGAAGTGGCCGATGCGGGCCTTCGCCATCACGGGGATGGAAACAGCCTTGATGATGCCCTCGATCATGTCGGGGTCGCTCATGCGGGCCACGCCACCCTGCGCGCGGATGTCTGCCGGGACGCGCTCAAGCGCCATCACGGCGACGGCCCCGGCATCCTCGGCGATCTTCGCCTCATCGGGCGTGACGACGTCCATAATCACGCCGCCCTTGAGCATCTGCGCGAGGCCGCGCTTGACCTTATCGGTTCCCTTTTCGGCGTGGTTGCCGTTGGTTGCATTCGAAGTCATGGTTGCAGTAATCTCCAAACTTAGTGTAATACGATGTAAGCATACGGTTTCGCAACCGCTGGATTGTATGTCCATTTAAGTCCATTATATCCACCAGAGATTAAAACCCTTTAAGCACACGCGTATGCGCTACGTTTTAGGCCCGTTGCACGTTCCGCGCCGAGAGGCCCGTCGTGCTCGTGACGACCTCGAAGCTAACACGCGTGCCAGGAGACAGCGTGCGGTAGCCCTCGCCGGGTATCGCCGTAAAGTTGAAGAACACGCGCCGACCATCATCGGCCAAAATGTGACCGTTGCCCGTGCGAAAGTCGAAATCGTGCACGGTGCCGAGCGTCTCCGCCGGGGGTGGCGCGCCGTCGGCCCACTCACTCGCCGGGATGCGCACCCGCTTGACCTCGTCGGTATTCCATACCTCGTACGGGTAATAACTCAGGCCGCTCATGATGGCGCGCAGGTCCTTACGCAAGTCCTCTGGGGTGGGCCGCCCCACGAAAAACCACCCGTCGTACGCGCTATGAATCGTCAGGTTTGGCCGCAGCACAAACGTGTACGGACGCGCCGTGTTAGCATATTCGCCCTCGGTTTCGTCGACCAGCCCCAGTTCGTTAAGCACCGTGCGGTCTTCGTCGGCCAAAAATGCAAACGACGCGCCGATGCCCGCTCGGTAGGCCGCGTGGACAATCGGCGGCTGCACACCGATGACGACCAGCTTGCAGTAGTTCACCCGCAGTTCATCCTGGAATTGCACCAGCATCCGCATTTGCTGCTGATCCCTTGGGCAGAAGAACCCGCGATAGAAAGTGACGATGAGCGGGTAGCCATCGATGAAGCCCAGGCGCTCGTCGATTTCGCCGTAAGCGGTGTAGCGCGCGAGTTCGCGCGGTTTGCCGGTGTGGTCTGGCAAGGTGATGTTCGGGAAGGTATCGCCGGGTTGTAAGGTCATGGGGAGGTAAGCCCTTCGTGTGCGTTGGAATGGATAACGTGTAGTCAACCATACCCTGCCCCGGCTTCGAATTCTGTGGGCGTCCTCACAACACCCCCAGCAACGCCGAGACACCCGGCAGCACCAACGCCGAAAAGCCGCCCACAAGCCCCAGCGCGAAGCCGCGTGCAGCGGGCGGCAATGGCTCGGTGACATATGCCACGCCGACGCGCGCCATCACTGCGGCGACGACAAACGGCAATCCTTCGAAGAGCAGCAGCGTGAGGGCCGGGGCGACGTAAACCAGCCCCACCACGAACGGCAGCGCGTACCAGCCGCTACCAGGCTCGAACATCGAATCGGCAAGGCCGATGCCCAGCAGGTACACCCCAAAGAGTACCCCTACGAGGGCACTCGCCCCAACCTGCACCGCCGGCACACAGGGACGTAACATCACCCCGGCGCATACATCGACACCATATGTGAAGCCCCCACCAACCAACGCCGCTACGAAAAAACTCCCACCACCGATTACCACATAGCCCAGCCCGAACCAGCGCCACATCGCCACAAAAACCAGCAGCAACCCGGTGAGCAGCCCGGCCAGTGCGTTCCCGGCTACGACCAGGCTGCTTTCATCGGTGGGCGGTGTGCTCAGGCCACAGTAGACGAGCACCGCCAACGTGAACGCGGCGCGCAACCCGGCCCTCATACGTGGCAATGGGGCCGACGCAGGTCAATGTGTAGGAGCCGCCCCAGGCGCAATTTGATGTCAGAGACCGTGAAACCTGTGGGCGACATCGTACCGCTTGGGGTGCCCATTTTCGCGGGCACGCAGCAGCGCGTTCCTACATCTGCCGTCGCGCTCGCGAAGGTGCGTGGCGAGATGCCCCCTCGCCTGTTTACGGGGCTTGGGGGTGGGGTTAAAACGTACCCTGCCATCATAGGCAGTCGTGCATGGGTCATCGAATGGGTTGGAGGAAGAAATCGCCATCGGCAGTGGAGAAGCGGCCCCGCCAATCGCCCTCGGCGCGC
>CAYSVE010000401.1:0-5826 GCA_964434365.1 uncultured Anaerolineaceae bacterium
GGGGTCGGTGCCGGTCGCTTCAGTATCGAAGGAAATCATCGCCGCGGCGCTAAGCATATCGACAACTTTTTGCAACCCAGCCTCCGACGTCACGGCGTAGGGCTTTACAAGCTCCGATGCGAGTGTGGGGGCGGCAAACTCGTCGAAATCGGTCCCCTCCGGCACTTCGACAGTCTCTTCGTCGAGGGTGGGGTCGTCCTCGTGTTTGCGCAGCAGACGACGCAATAGGCTACGGAATTCGAGTTCCTCGAAAATCGAAGCGACTTCGTTCGGGTCGTAGTCGTGAGTGGCACAGTCGGCCAGGTTGAGTGTGATGTCGAGATCGCAGCGAATGCGAGCCAACTCTTTGCTGAGGAATGCCGACTCGCGATTCTTTTCCAACAGGCTACGCGCGCGCCCTTTGACCTCATCGAGGTGCGCGTATAGGTTTTCCAGCGTGCCATAAGTTTTGATGAGCGGACGTGCAGTCTTCTTGCCGACACCGCGCACACCGGGGATGTTATCTGAGGAGTCGCCCTCTAGCGCTTTGATATCCACGAGTTGCGGCGGTTCCAATCCCTCATACTCCTCACGGAACAACTCGGGGGTATAGAGTGTGTCTGCGCCGAATGTGCGCTGCAAGTACACCTCCACGTAGTCCGTCATCAATTGGAGCAAGTCTTTATCGCCCGTGACGATGCGCACGGTCACGTTTTCGTCCTGTGCCTCGGCCTGCCGCGAAATCGTGCCAATGACATCGTCGGCCTCGTAGCCTGGTAGCTTTAATATGGGAACATTGAACGCGCGCACAATCTCATGGAGGCGGTTGATTTGCACGGCAAGCTCATCCGGCATGGCATCGCGATGCGCTTTGTACTCGTCGTAGAGTTCATCGCGGCCACTAAGGCCAGCATCGAAGCTGACGGCAATGTACTTGGGGTTATCGCGCTTCATGATGTCCATCAGCGTGCGGGTGAAGCCCAAAGTAGCCCCGGTCGGTTCACCGTCACGGGTGCTGAGGGGTTGCCCCTGGGTTGCGAAAAAATGCCGGTAGGCTAGCGCATGCCCATCGATGATCACAAACAAGTTTGCCATCGGCTGCTCTCATTCGATTGAAATTACGAACTTTTGTGCTGAGGAGTATATCACATGCGCTGGAAGTTGATGTACTGCTGGATTTCGTCGAAGCTGAGGGGTCGCCCCGGCGAAACGATCATATAGCCGTCAGCCCACAGGGTTGCCTCGTCCAACGTGGCATCCTGGGCAAGCGCGATTTTCGCGGCTCGGGCCTGCAATTCGTGGATGATGGTTTGCGGTTCGGCGTCGCCGGGCACACCGCAGTGGAGGTACACATATTCCGCTTGTACGTCGAGGGTATCGATACGCCAACCTTCCTCGCGCAGTTGTATATCGAGGCCAGAAAGCACCGCCTGTTGCACCGGCCCGCTCAGGCGATGGGCGTCATCTGGCACCAGCCACAAAAACGTGAACGCGATTAGTGGACTCGCGGGCACAAACGGTTGTAGCGATGTCGTTTGGGTGGGCGCGACCGGGACGATTCCGGTTTCGCTGGCATCGGCCTGCTCTGGAAATGCTTCGAGCGCTTCGATAAGGCGTTGTGTTTGCTGCCGAATCTGCGTGAGTTCGGTTTTGGCCACGAAAATCGTCGAGAGGGTAAAGCCGCCTTCCTCGGTACGCCGGGAGTACAGCATATAGTTGTCACCACTGCCACCCAGCGTAATAAACCGAATACGACTCTGGCTCTCTTCGGCCTCCCAGTCACCTTCGATGACTTCGCTCAAGTCGGCGATGTCTTCTTCGGTGAGGTCGCCATCATGGGCAACGACTTGCCCATCCCGCGAGAGCAACGTCGCCACAGCGGCGGTTTCTAACGACGCCTGTGTGAGACTCACCGCCATCTGGGCGATGGTGTTTTCCTCTTCCGCGTCAAGGTCATCGGGCATTTCCGGCAATGCCAGTTCCGCCGATTCCTCCAGGGCTTTTGTTGCCGTGGCAACTAGCTCCTCGATGGGCTGGAAAATGGGGGTATCCTGGCGATCGTCCGCCTGCGCCAGTTCGTCCTCTTCGACCACTTGGGAAATGTTTGCGTCAGCCGCCGCTGGCGGTTCAACATCTTTACCCTCGGGCGTGAACGACTGCAACGGTATCGACGCCGTTTCCCGAGACACCAACTCTTCGTGCGATGGTAGGGTATCGGCGGTTTGTGTTGTGGCGAACAGTTCATCATCGGGTGCGCTGTCATCGTCTTCCGCTTCGTCATCCACCGCAACTTCGATGACACCGCTCTCATTCAGGAAATCTGGTTCGGCCTCGGCCCCACTGCGTACGCTGGCAAGTAATTGGTCGAGTGACAGGGTATCCAACGGAACAGTGTTATCGAGGGCCGTTTCGAGGATCAACAGCGCCGTGTTTTCACCGACTGTATACACGCCGGATTCGGTTGGTGGCGTGTCGTCGTCGGCGAGCGTGGGTTGCGCGTCGAAATCTGGTACGGTTCCCGGTTCAACGCCACGCAACATTTCGAGGACTTCCAGATAATCTGTTTCGCTGACCCCACGCATAAGGTCACCGATCGTGGCCGTCGCTTCGAATGGGGGATTGGGGGGTTCTTCGGCAGCCAACTTGTTGAAGAGCGCGCGCGAGCGTTGGCGATCTTCCTCATCGATCTCCGCGTCCTGCAAAACCACAAATTCGATGGTTTTGCGCTTCGGCTCCTCGTCTTCTTCGGGGGCCTCATCTTCGATGCCATCGCGCTTGCGTAGCAGATTGTTGACGATGTTCATCACATCGCGCGCATGGTACCCGGCATCCAGCGTCCCCTGCGCACCGAACTCTAAGGCCAGCGCAGAGTCACGGTCTTCGTCTACCTTGCCGATGAGGATTACACGCGGATGCACACGGCGTAGCGCTTGTACAACGGCCAGGGCATCGTCTGGTTCGTCGAAATCCACCAGTGCCGCATCCACCGCATTTGCCTTGGCGAACTCCATCGCCGTTTCGAGGTCCCCAAATGGGTACACCTCGAAGTCGCCGGTTTGTTCGAGTGCGCGTTTGACCGCCGTTGCCGACGGCAGTTGCCGTGTGATGATAAGAAGTTGAGTAGCCATAAAAACGATTGTAGTCTGCCCCGGTGTTGAGGGCAATTCGCTTACGGCGCTGCAACATTCACAAACAATGTACCAACGTTGTTGACCTCGCTGATCTCGTCGACACTGTCACTGTCGTCAACACGGGCTTCGAGGCGATACTCGACGGTGGAGTCGAAACTGACATCAACATTTAAGACGATGCTCTCGCCCGGCCCCAGGTTGCCGACAACGCCAAGGTCGATTCGTTGATTGCCCGGACTCACGGCCAACAAGTTGTCGAATTGGCCTGTCGCCGACCCGCCCGTGTTCGTCACCTGCACAGTGTAGCGCGCGCTTACACTCGACCCATTGAGTGTGAGGTTGCGCGGACCACTGATACCACTCGGCACGAGGTCCGGCGGTTGCGGAACCGGCGTATTGGTGGGGAATGGGGTGATCGTCGGGAAAGGTGTAATGGTCGGGAAGGGTGTGTTGGTCGGCACACTCGATGTCGGCGAGGGCGGTGGCAACACCACGGGTATCGTCGAGCAGAAGGCCCCAAACTCCGTCGTAAAGTCGGAGCTTACCCAACCGGTTTGCCCACCAAACTGTACCTGCCACCAAGAATTATCGCCCAACCGACCGGTGATCGGCACAAGATTACCCGCAGGGATCACGGCCAACCGGTTGTAATTGGTGCCTGGCCCAGTGCGGAAGTTCAACCCAACGTTGACCAACGCGCGACAAGTCGGGTCGTTCGGGTCGATGACAGGACCGTCGTTGCCACCGCCACCATTGTTACCCCCGCCGTCGTTACTCCCATCATCGAAGGTATCGGCAACAACGTCGATTGTCACCGAGGCTGGGTCGCTGGGTACACTATTGCGGAATGCGATCACCGTCAGTTCGATTTCACCCTCATCGCCCGGGGTGTAATCCAGCACTGCCGGTAGACGTTGATCGCCCGTCGATGACTCCGAAGAGACTTGCTTGACTATCGTCCCATCGGCAGACAATTGGACCCGCGTTACGCCGATGTCGTCGCTCGCGGTGACGCTCACGAAGATCGTCTCGTCAACGATGAACTCGGAACCTGCCTCTGGCGAGTTGATGGTCACCGTCGGTGGGCCGCTCGCACTCGGCGGTGGGGTGTTGATGGGTTCCGGCGTAGGTGGATTGCTGGACAACGTACACGCTGACAGACATACACTGACGATGACCAGGTATAAACGACGCATCCCGCTTCCCTTCCGCTTGTACGAAACCCCTAACGTCTTAAATCAAACAAGCCCCAGATACCTGCCTGGGGCTGAGTCTGCTTGCTGTATGAACCGGTCCATTCGTTAGTCGATCGGTTCCTTGTAGATGACATAGCGGCCCTTGTCATCGCCCTGGGCAATGCACGTCGCCATGTCGACCTTGAATTCGTGCCCGCCGGAAACCCAGCGCAGCCCCTCTTGCAGCAGGCCCTGCCCCACAAAGCAAACCGGGCGGTCCGCCTTGCGTTCCCAGCACATCGGGCAGCGTTCTAGCGTGTAGATGATGCGGTCGTTGCCTTCTTCGTACACGTTGGAAATCTGATCGCTGAACTGGGAGAAGATGTTGGCCATCGCAGGCACACCAATCTTCAGCTTGGCGTTAAGCGGCAACACCTTAAAGGCGAGGTCGCCAACACCAGCCAAGGCACCGAACGCACGCAAACCCTGTGCGAACGTCGCGCGGCCAGCACGAAGCGCCAAACCACGACCACCACGCGGGCCGTACATATCCTCGAGGGCGACATTCAATGCGGTGAAGTCCGCAAAGTCGAAACCCTTCTCGAGGTTGTCCGGCGGGTAGTTGTCGATCACTTCCGGCAGCTTTGCCAACTGCAGAATGGCGTTGAGGCCATTCTTACCCATGATTTCTTCCATCGCCTGGATGGTGATGAGGGCGAACTTGTTGGGATAGTAGTATCCAGACTTCTCGGGTGGCATCGTCCCTAGTCCTCCAATCGGTGTGAGTAAAGCCAACCGTGGTTTGTTTACTGTTCAATTACCTAGTCTCAATGAAGGATACCGTTTTCCGTCCATCTCCACAAGTACACGGACGAAATACCTTCATGTTGACTTCAGGAAACCGGCACGGCCTGTGGCAAACGGCCCTGCATACTCCACGGTCCAGTCCAGGTTATTTCAACTTCTACGAGTTTACCGCGCCAATCGCCAGGGGCCTCGAAGAACACCAGCTTGTTGTGGGGTGTGCGGCCTCGCCACTTCCTCTTTTGCTGGTCTTCGACGAGTACCGGTAGGGTTTGCCCCAAAAAGCGTGTGTTGATCTCTGCGACGACGCGCGCCTGTAGCGCTTCGAGGGCACGATGACGGTGCTTTTTCTCATCTTCGGGCACGTCGTCGTCCATCCGTCGTTCACTAATGGTGTTCGGACGTGGGCTGTAGCGTGCAAGATGAGCCTTATCCAACTTTAATTCTTCCAGCAGGTCATGCGTTCGCTGGAACTGTTCGGCGGTTTCGCCAGGGAACCCGACAATGATGTCCGTATTGATTGCGACATCTGGGATAATTTCACGAATGCGATGCACCAACCGACGATACTGTTCGGCAGTGTAACCGCGTTTCATGTTCTCCAGCACGGTGTCGTCGCCTGCCTGCACCGGCACTTCGATGTGTGGCATCACCTTCGGCAGTTCTGCGACTGTTTCCAACAGGCGATCCGTCATCCAATTAGGATGGCTGGTGAGGAAGCGAATGCGCTCTAGGCC
>CAYSVE010000402.1:0-5821 GCA_964434365.1 uncultured Anaerolineaceae bacterium
GAACCCGACGGTCGCGGTGTTCGAGGAAAAAGTGCGCCAACTGGAAAGCGCCGAGGCCGCAACGAGCTTTTCGACAGGTATGGCCGCCATCAGCAACACACTTTACACGCTCCTCAAACCCGGTGAACGAGTTGTTTCCGTTAAGGATACCTACGGCGGTACCAATGTTGTATTTACCGAGTTTCTGCCGCGCCTAAACATCGATGTGCAGCTTTGCAACACCACCGATCACGAACAAATCGAGGCGGAAATTGCGAAGGGCTGCACAGTACTCTACCTAGAGACGGCCACCAATCCCACGCTCAAAGTCGTCGATATCGCTCGGTTGGCAGAGGCCGCCCATGCGGTTGGGGCGACGGTCGTCGTCGACAATACCTTCGGCACACCCATCAACTGCAACCCGCTTAGCCTCGGGGCCGATCTCGTGCTGCACAGCGCGACCAAATTCCTGGGTGGTCATGCCGATGCGCTTGGCGGTGTCATTTGCGGTTCGCAAGCCCACATAGACATGATCTATCATTACCGCGAGATCAACGGCGCGACGCTTCACCCGATGGCGGCGTACCTGCTACTACGGGGCATGAAGACGTTGCACTTGCGCATTCGTCAGCAGAATGCCAGCGCAATGGAAATCGCGACTTATCTTGAAGGGCACGATCTTGTCGACCGCGTGAATTACCCTGGCCTGGCAAGCCACCCTGCCCACGAAATCGCCGCGCGGCAGATGCGCGGCTTCGGCGGGATGCTCAGCTTTAGCCTGAAAGGGGACTTCGAGGCCGTACGGCGCTTTTTGCCGAACTTACGCTACGCATATGCCGCCGCGAACCTCGGATCGGTGGAAACAATCGTTGGGCCGCCGCGCACCACGAGTCACGTCGAGTGCACGCCGGAGGAACGGGCTGCGATGGGTATCCCAGAGAGCTTGATTCGCTACTCTGCTGGCATCGAAGATACCGCCGACCTCATCGCCGACCTGAAGAGGGCGCTGGCCGTCACTGAGCGCGAACTGGCCTGAATTTCGTCGACAGGTCGTTGGCCCAGTTCGGCGAAAACACGAAACGGGGAAATCCAGTAAGTATGGAGTTCCCCGTTTATCAACCGATGCGAAAGTCAGCCATGTTGCGTCATCAGTTCTGGTGATACTGCTGCCCTTCCAACGTCCACCGTTGTAGCAGCGTACGCCTTGTCTGGAAGCGATCGAGCCAACGCGCCCCAATTTCCACCACGATGACAATCGTAAGCAGGGTGCCGATCGCGAGGCGTTGCACATAGGCGGGGGCCGCCAGGAAGATAAGGCCGATGTCCAGTAGGGCGATAGTTATCGTCCCGAGCGCGGCACCGAACGCCGACCCTTTACCACCGCTGATGCTCACCCCGCCGACAAACGCTGCCGTCGTTCCCGTCAGTAGGAGTTGTTGCAAGCCAAGCGGCTGTGCCGAGCCAGAGCGTAAACCGATAATGGCCCCCGCCAACCCCGCGCAAAACCCAGAAATCGCGAAGGTGATCACCAACGGTCGCGTAAGGGGCACGCCAGCGGCGGTAGCCTCGCGGCGTGCCCCGCCAATTGCATAGATTTCGCGTGCCCACTTGTGGTAAATCATGAAAATGCCAATTGCGATGTATACCAGAATCGCGATCAGACTTGCCGGGCTAAGTAACAGTTCGAACTCACCAAACGCGATGCGATCCTTAAGAAAATCGCCGAATTCGAAGTTGCGCAATACAACCGTCTGTTCGTTGGCAACATACAGTGAGATGCCGCGTAATAACATCAACGTTCCCACTGTGAACACGATCGCGCTGATGTTTAGGATACGAATGAGGAACCCCTGCAAGGCACCGAAGGCTGTTGCGATTGCGACGCCGATAATCAGTGCCGGGATTGCACCGATTGGGTCGTTGAGGCGCACGACAATAACGCCGACCAACGCTGCCACCGAACCCACCGACAGGTCAATTTCCCCGGCGATGATGGTGATTGTCAGCCCAAGCGTGATCAGCCCGAGTTCGGGGAAACGCTCAAGAATGGCGAATATATTGCGGGTGGAAGCGTAGCTCTCGAAACGTAGCATAAAGAATGTGGCGATGCCGAGCGCCACCAGAATCGTGAATACGATCTGCGAATTGAGTAGCAGGTACTCCTGAATCCGTGCCAAAACAGGATTGGGCTGCTGAATAGACACGGTGTTTTTGTTTTTTGTGCTTGCACTCATCGTGTTGAGTTCCTCCGAATAAGGGCGTACAGGCTCACACTGGCAACAACCGTAAGGCCGACAAACAAGATACGTGGGCCAGACTCAAAACCACGCAGCACCATCATGTTGTCGACGACGGAGATGAACAGCGCGCCGAGCGTCGTCTGTAAGATCGAGCCGCGCCCACCGAAAATAGCCGTACCGCCGACCATCACCGATGCAATGGCGCTGATGGCCAACGAGCCGCTCGACCCCATCGCCGCGCGGAACAGGCTCACCTGCCCCTGCGAAATCTGTGCGGCGAACAGTATCCCTACGAAGGCCGCAGCTGCCGACGCCAAACCAAATACCTGCACAGCCTTCCAGAAGGAGCTGTAGCCGGTGCTGCGAGCCGTATCTTTGCTCGCGCCGACGAGGTAGCAGCTACGTCCGAAGCTGGTGAACCGCAGCACGATTTCCCCGACGATAGCCACGATGATGAAAGCCCACGTCACATTCGGCACATCGAAGGTGAGGCCGGTACCCAGCCACTCCGACGGGTGAGGCCGCTCGATGAAAATGACCGCATTGTTGCTCGTCCACGACGCGATACCGAAGATGATACCGGCAGCACCCAGTGTCACCACGATGGGGTTACCCCCAGCGCCTACAATCGCCCCCTGGATGGCCCCAATGACGATCGCCAGCCCAAGCGTGATGACTAAAGCTGGGATAAGCCCCATACCATCGGAAAGCGACACAGCGAATAACTGTGCACCAAGCCCCGTACCTTCTTCGAGGCCGCTTGCCAGCGTAAACGCAAACAACAATGATGCCAAACCCGCAGTCTCCTCAAGCGATAGCAAGAAGAAGTTACCGGAGATGGTGACGAATGTAAGGCCGATCGCGAAAATTCCCACGAAGGCCGTCGAGCGAAGGATCGTTTTGATGTTCTGTGCAGTCAGGAAGTTCTCGGTGGTTAGCGTACCGTAAACCAACAACACCGCCGGTATAGCAACCAAAATCGCGATGATCAAAGAATTGTTGCGGGCCAATGCCTGCCAAATTGGGATACTCGTTGCGCTACTCTGCGACTGAGCCGATGTACTCATACGCTAGCCTCCTGCTCCACCTGCGCGTTGTCGTAAGGTTGTGTAATTTCTTTCAAGATGCGATCGCTATCGTCGCTGTGGGTTTTGAATGTGCTGATGAGCCGACCACGGTAAAATGTCGCAACGCGATCGGGCAAATAGGTGATCTCCTGGATGTCGGTGGAGGCGAATACGATCGCAACACCGCTATCTGCAAGATCACGCAAGCGACGGTAGATTTCTGAGCGCGCACCCACGTCGACGCCGCGTGTGGGTTCGTCGATGAGAAGCACTTTCGGCTCGATGGAAAGCCACTTACCGACTGTTACCTTCTGCTGGTTACCCCCGCTGAGCACCACGGCGTTACCACCCAGGCGCTTGGTATCGACCGTCATCGCTTCGCCCAATTCACGCCCCAGTCGACGCTCCTCAGCGTGGTTGAGCCAACCGTAGTACGTGATGCGCTCCAACGCGGGCGACGATAGGTTTTCAACGATTGGGCGTTCGAGATACAGCCCATCCTTTTTGCGGTCCGATGAGCAATATGCAATCTTCTTTTCGATCGCCTCGGCAGGTGTTTTCGGGAGGAAGGTCTCGAAGTCACCGCTGCCGTTTCCGCCGAGCTTGATGCGGACGTTACCGCTTCGCGTTTGGCGTGCACCACCCAGGGCCGCCAACAAATAGCTACTGCCGCTACCTAGCTGGCCAGCCAACCCCAGAATTTCACCTGCGCGGATTTGCATCGTCACAGGCAGCACGATGCCATCGGGCCAAAGCTCGTCGATTTCCAGCACGACTTCACCCTCGGGCAAATTGGGGTCGCGGTCTGGGAACATGTTTTCGAGCGTACGCCCCAGCATCCGCTCGATGAGGGTATGCACGTTGAGGTCTGCGATGTGGGCAGCGGGTTGGCTCTGGCCGTCGCGTAGTACGGTTACGCGGTCGCCGATTTCGAAAATTTCGTCCATGCGATGGCTCACATAGATGATGGATTTCCCCGCATCGGCGAGTTTGCGGGCCATATTCAAAATGCGGCGGCTCTCGGCCTCGCCGAGAGCGGCTGTCGGCTCATCGAGGATGAGAATTTGCGCGTCGCGCGCGATCAAACGAGCGACTTCGACGAGGTGCTGCTCACCGACGGAAAGGCGGTCGACCCGAGCGCGTGGGTCGACATCGTGCAGGCCCACCTGCTCTAAGAAGGGCCTGGCGCGTTTCGCCTTGCGCCCCAGGCTAGACCAGTTCTGCTCACCAGGCGCGGCGAGGAAAATGTTCTCGGCAACCGTCATCGTGGGGATGAGGCTAAGTTCCTGCTGCGCGATGGCGATACCGTGCGCCTCAGCCTGGGTAGGTGACCCGAGTTCGATCGGCTCGCCGTTGCGAATAATCGTGCCAGCGTGGTTGCTGTCGAAGCCACCGATGATTTTCACCAGGGTGGATTTACCGGCCCCGTTTTCGCCGACAAGTGCCATCACCTCGCCACGGCGTAACTCGAAGCTCACACCCTTCAACGCTTGGATCACGCCGTAGTTGCGGCTGATATTCGTCATATCGAGGATGACATCGTGCTCCGCAGCAGTTGGGGATGGCCCCGTCGATATTTGTTGGTCTGCTTCCATGAAGTTTTAACTCCACAATAATTTCTTGTACTGTTTGAATGAATAAGGACTACGAAGACTGCCCGGAGAAAGGGAAAATCCGCAGGGAGCACAATGCCCCCTGCGGTTTTTTGTGCCTATGGCAGAGTAGGGCTAAATACCCTTACTCCTCGTCATCCGGGATACCCCACGTGCAGAGTTCGTTCATGGTGTACTCTTCACCGTCGAAGCCCTCGAGCGTGAATTCTTCCCACTCGTTGTAGCGGACGGACGGGTTCGGCGTGAAGTTGAGGAAGTTCTCGACTTCGCCGTTGGTCAGGTACTCATCGGCCACCTGGATAGCAAGCTGACCCTCGAGCAGCGGGGCCTGAAGCGTGGTGCCGTATTGGCGCCCTTCTTCGAAGAGCTGGCGGTCGCCGTTGCAAACCGTACCCACAGCGATGATGTCCGCGCTCTCGTCCACACCCACGGTGAAACCGGCTTCCTCAAGCGCCTGGATAGCACCCTGGAGGATGGCGTCGTCCATACCGTAGATGAAGTCGATCTCTTCGTCCTGGAGCTGCGCCAGCAAGGCTGCCGCGCCGTTGTAGCCGTTTTGCGAACCGAAGCCCTCGTTGGACTCAGCGATGAACTCGATGCCAGAGTCTTCGATCGCGCCCAGGAAGGCCTCGATCGACAGCGGGTAACCACCGTAGGCTACCGGGTAGGTCACGCCAATTGCGTTGGCGCTTTCCATTTCCATCATGTCCATCAGCTCGACCATCATCAGGCCAGCGTTGGCAGCGCGGAGGGCGTCATCGGGGCCAGCGTAGGCCACCACGAACGGCTCAGCTTCTTCGGTGGGCAACTGGTTGATCTGCATCACAGGGATGTCCGTACCGGCGAGGTCCCGCAGGGAGCCGAGGCCAGCGGCACCTTCGGCGGGCCACCAAAACCACATGTCAGGCTCTGCGCCGATGGC
>CAYSVE010000403.1:0-5808 GCA_964434365.1 uncultured Anaerolineaceae bacterium
AGCTGGTTGGGTGGGGGTGGGTTCGTCGGCGGGATAGGCGTCGTCGGCACCGGCGAGGGGGTGTTCGTACGTGTAAAGGTCGCGGTGGGCAGTATACGTGTTGCGGTCGCCGTTGGAAGGATCGGAATGGGGGTCGTGGTCGGCGGCACATCCGTCGGCGGGTTATCCGTGGGGGGCACCTCGGTTGCCGCCAGCGCAACGACCGTCGGCGAGGGGGGCGGCAGGGTGGCCGCGACGGTCGGCATCACGAGCGTTACCGCCGGTTCGGTATCGGCCCCTGTGTTTTGCAGCACGACAGGCACAATCGCAAGGATGATTGCGATAAAACCGCTGATAATCGCACCGACGACGGGCGGACTCGACAGGGTATCTGCCAGCTTCGAAGAGGACGATGCGGGTTTTTTGTCGTCGTCGGCCATGCTTCAAGTTCCCCATATGGACAGTTTGCTGTAGCGTGTTGCTATCTGTTTTACACCAATCAGCCATTCGGGGCGAACACGCGCTCAGTCACTTCCGTTGAGGACGGTATCCACTGCGCGGCGGAAGGCATCCCACTGCGCGCGCTCGTCATCGAGGGCGGCGCGGCCTGTCTCCGTCAACGTGTAGATGCGCCGCCGCCGTCCGTTTTCCATGCCTTCGCTAGCGCGGATGTAGCCCTGCTTCTCCAAGCTGTGGAGGGTGGGGTACAACGTCCCCTCTTTGAAGTCCAGCACCCCGCCCGATTGCTCGCGGATGTGCTTGGCGATGCCGTAGCCGTGGCTATCGGCGCTTTGCAACACATGGAGGATGAGGAGCGGTAAACTACCCTTGAGGTTCATGCGGGCTGCTGACGCTTGCGGCCCCGGCGTAATGCCTCGCGGATGCCCCCAAAGGCGCGCCGTGCCCAGCGCACGAACATCACCAGCCCCCAGATGATGAGGACCAACAGCACAAGCGTGATCGCCAGCGCGGTGATGGGAAAGCGAATCGCGAACGACACCATCGCGATGACGATGGCGTCCTCGGCCAGGCTCACGAGCGAGTTACTCACGGGTTCGGGGCTGGTGTTGACGACCGCACGCAGGCTCGCTTTGCCGCTGTGCGAGGTTAGGGCCGTCCCGCCTGCGAGCAGGGCCGCCGCAATCGCGAGGCCGGGGTCATCGGCAGGGACGACGTTAAGCGCAATGACGAGCGCACCCAGCGGGCGAATAACCGTGTGGAAGGCGTCCCACACATTATCGACGTACGGAATTTTGTCTGCGAAGAACTCCAGCAGGAACAACACCCCCGCCACCGCCAGCACCGGCCAGCTACCGAGCGCATCCAACCCGGCGGGCAGGTTCTCCACCGCCCCCAGCCGAACCGTCAACCCGGCGACAAACACCGTCAGGTAGAGGTTTAGCCCGGCGCTAAGCGCCAGCGGCATCACAAGCGCGAGGGCCTCTGGCATGGGTTAGCCCGGCGTCGCTACCTTTTCGAGCGCGGTACGTAACGCCTCGACCGTCTCCGCCGAGTTGGTACGATGATCGACGACGCCACTGCTGAGGTGCAGGTGGTTACCCTCCATCGCCTTGCGCACCTTGTCGCGGTCGCGCAGGGGGTAGAAGTACTCGCGCGATTGGCGGATGCGCGTCTCGATGCGATCGCGAATGCGCCCGACGTTGCCGAGGTCTGTGATGACAACGAAGTCCTCTGGCCCCAGATGGCCGATGAAGTCGTCTTCGGAGCCGTGCTCACGGACTGCATTGCGTATCATCAGCGTGACCGCGCGCATCACATCGTCGGCAGCCACGAAACCGTACATCTCGCGGAACTCGTTAAGGCTGTTGATGGACATTTGCAGCACGGCCCAGTTGCGGTCGCCGCGCAGCAGTTGGTCCAGCTTTTCGTCGACGATGTTGCCCTCGGGCAAATCGGTGACCGGGTTCGCGAGTGCCTGCCGCCCCGCGCGGGCGATGCTATTGCGGATGCGCAACCGTAGCTCCTGAATATCGAACGGCTTGGTGATGTAGTCCACCACGCCCAGTTCCAACCCTTGCAGCTTGTCGACGCGGTCGCGTTTTTCCGTCAAAAAAATGAAGGGCGTGTGCTCGGTCTGGCGTTGGGTGCGCATCTGGCGGCACACCTCGTACCCGTCGATGTCTGGCAGGCGAATATCGAGCACCACCAGGTCGAGTTCGGTTTCGCGGCTGATGCGCAGCGCCTCCTCGCCCCAGGCAGCGGTATGCACTTCGTAATCCTGCACTCGGAAGTACGCGTTCAGCATTTCCGACAGGTCGAGGTCGTCCTCAACGATCAGGATGCGTGGCTTCTCCATCGCGCTTTCCTCAAATTTGGCCGATTGGCTGCTTATTGACTGAAAAAACGCACGCCTCTGCTCCCGCCGCATGGCATGCAATCTCTTGTACTACATACTCGTACCCACCACCGATGGAGCGCAAACACGCTTGCATAAGCCCTACATGCGCATGGCACACCGGCTTCTCCGCCGTGCGCCCCCAGGCCATCGGGGTGACCGATGCCTTCAGGTGGAACGCGTCGTCGGCTTCGACGAGGGTAAAGCGCTGGTCGGTAAAGCCGTTGAGCACCCCGGTGAGTGCCCACAGCCCCAGGTGAACCCGTTTCTGGCGGGGTAACAGGCTGAAGGCGGGGTCGGTTAGCCCGCGCATCGCCCCGGTATTGCTGAAGCCAGCGGCGTAGGCCTGCTGGCCCACACGCATCGCGAAGCCGCGCCCCCCCTTTTTGCCGTACATGCCCTCTAGGGCTTGGCTAATCGCCGCGATATACGCGAAGTCGTAGCCCCGTTCTAGCGTGTCCGGCGGGAGTTCGGCCTCGGCGATGCCCGCAAGGTTCAGCACCTCGGCTGTCCCATACTCGCCAATCCCCTCGCGCATGGCGATAAGCAACGCCCGGGCGAACCGGTTGGCGTAATACAGGCCGCTCAGGTCCAACTACACGAGGCCCTCAAGGTCCTCGACGGTCCGCGCGACATCTAGGAAGATGAGCCCGAGCTTGGCCTCTTTACGGGCCAGCACCGTCAACACGGCCTCTTCCCCAACGGCAGTGAGGATCACATAGCCGTTGTCGCCTTTGACGTACACCTGCTCCAGGGCACCACGCCCCAGTTCCGTCGAAATACGCTCACCGAGCGAGAGCATGGCGGCAGACATGGCACTCACACGGTCTTCGTCGATGTTGGCCGGCATGGACGAGGCCATGCTGAGGCCGTCTACACTGACGATGGCTGCCGCTTCCACGTCCCCGGAGCTAGCTTGCAGGTTGCGCAAGCGCTCTACCAGTTGTTCTGTTCGTGATTTAGCCAAGGAACTTCTCCCATTGCATGTCAAGCCATGCGGGCTTGTTCATTGATGTCTCGGATCGTGCGAATGAATGCACCATTGATGCGCTAAGAATTGTAGCATAAAACCCATGGAATGCGTACACGCTCCGCCTATACTATAACGGGGTTGTAGAACGAAGCAAAGTGCTTTTGCGACAATCTCACCAGTTCACCTGCGTTTGGGGGCTACCTGCCCCCCGCACCCACGATATAGCGCAGGGGAATCTTCCAGTTGTCTTCGGCATTGCAGAATATACCCTACACACTGTGCAATGAGCTGGTTTCGCGCCGTGTAGCGGCCAATAACGTTCTGGCAATATGAATTGCGTAGGAAATGATTTCATCGTATATTCTCATTTGCTGGAATGTCGCAACGGTATACCAACGTTGGTCGGTGCCCCAGGGTTCCATTTTCACGCGGAATTCACAGCCTGTGGCACAGCCGCATGGTACTCTAGTACCGTAATACAACGTAAGGAAAAGGCGCATGTCCGAAATCACCGTCGAATGGGTTATCCCCGGCAAGGTACTCTACTTCGGTTGGCCAGCAGAGGTCACCTACGACACCATCGCCGAAGTCGCCGAACGCAGCCGCGCTATGATGGACAGCGCAACCGGCCCCGTGCACATTCTCAACGACGCCCGTGAGGTCAAAACGTACCCCACCCATCCGCTGCGGATACGTAAAGCCATGACCTTCATCGACCATCCGAATATCGGTTGGCTGGTGTCGATTACGCCGCCGGGGTTCGTGCGCTTTTTGGCCGATGCCGTACCGAACCTCATCGCCAAGGCGAAATCTGCGGCCTTCAGCAACATCGATTTCGCGATGGAGCACATTACCGCAGCCGACCCCACCATCGATTGGACCGAAGCACAGTTTGCGTGCGTCAGGGCGTGATGAACATCCCGTACTGCTTCTCGCGGGGGATATCGTCGGTAAACAGCAACGACACGAGGCCACCGTATCGGGTTTGCAGCAGGTAATTCAGCGCTGCATCTTCGGGGTCGATAAAGTACACATGCCCCGGCGGAAGGTCGCCGGGTTGGCCTAGCCGCACCGTCGCAGCATCGACCACCGTTAGCGTGTACGGAATTTGCAAAAAGCGTGCGAGGTCGCGCAGCACCCCTTCGAACACCCGCGTTTCGGTGATGAGCACCGGTTGCACACCGGGTGGCAATGTCTGCAATCGAAAGATCACATCCTGCTCGTCGAGCGAGGTGCGCGCATCGAGCTGATAGCCCGGCAGATGCACGCCGTAGTAGTACACCGCCTGCCCCGCACCAATTATCAACGCCAACCCGAGCACCACCCATCGCCACGGCACCAGGCACAGCGCACACGCCATCAACAGGCCCAACATCGGAAAAATCAACACATAGCGGGCGGTCCATACCGGCTCTGTGAGTAGTGCATTCCCCGCCAACGCAAACCCGATGACCAACAGCGGAGCTAACACCCGTCGTCGGCGTGCCAGGGCCATCCACAGCACCACCCCAAACCCGATTTCCAGCAGCGGCACCAGCGGCGGCAACACGAGCGCCGTGCGTCCGCCGTAGTATTCGCGGCTGTCATCGGGCAAATGCACCAGATGCAGCACCGGCAACAGCGCATTTTCTGGCGCAATCGTGTCACGCGTCGTTTGGTCGACGAGGCGCGGGGCAGGTGATAGCGCGTCTGCGGTGAGGGCGATTTGCACCGGCGCTGCGATGACCAGCGCAACGAACGCCGTTCGTCCCCATGCGCTCAAGCTCAACCGCGCCCACAGCGGGGCCACAAGGAACACCCCCGTGAACACCAGCTTCCCGCCCTCGTAGAAGTAATGCGTTAGGGCGAGGCAAGCCCCGGCCCATACGAGGGCGCGTCCACCGCCCGTGCGCACTGCGAACAGAATCAGCGCAATTATCAACACGCCGAAGAGCGGGTCTGCAATGTTGTTCAACGCGGTGCGGCTAAAGTGAATATGTGGCGGGTACGTCGCAAGGATGAGGGCCGCAACAACGGCAATGAGGGTCGGGTGCTGTAGGGGCGCAGGCGAATACAATGAGCCGCGCCCACGCTCCGCGCGCCAGTCGAACACCTCGCGCGCCAGCCAATAGGTCGCGGGGACGGTGAGCGTCCCGAACACCACACTGACGAAGCGCATCCCGGTAAACGTGTACCCGAAGGCGCGCATGCTCCACGCGTGCAGGTAGGCGTACACACCAGGGAAGCTCGCCACGATGTTGAGCGGCTCCAGCAGGCCATAGCGCAGGCCGCCCAGCGTATTAAGCGTCGGCGTGAGGAAGTGCCACTCATCGACGAAACGGCGCACCGCCCCCAGGTTGTAGGCGCGCAACCCAAACGCCAAAACCGTGATACCCGCCAGCGCCAGCATCGGTAGGGGCGTAGGCAAGCGCAGCGAGCCTCGCCCAACCCGCCCCCCCCCCCCCCCCCCCCCCCAAAACCAGGCCCAGACACCCCCACACAACCCCCGCAATAAAAAAGG
>CAYSVE010000404.1:0-5801 GCA_964434365.1 uncultured Anaerolineaceae bacterium
GGTCACCTCTGCCGATGTGAAGTTCACCTACGACGCGCTCGCCAGCGGCGAACTCGACTCCCCCCGCCTCGAGGACTTCCCCGGTGTAGTCAGCGTGGAAGCACCCGACCCGCAGACGGTGGTCATCACCTACGAGGCGCTGGACTGCACCGCCCTCACGCAGGCCATCACCTTTACCCCGCTTCCGGCGCACTACTTCGAGGCCGAAATCGGCGACGACTACGCCGCGATGAACGAGCACCCCTACAACCTGGCACCGTCCGTCACCAACGGCGACTTCACCTTCGAAAACCTAACGCCGGACGAGCAAACGCTGCTCTTCGCCAGCGAAATTTACCCGGATAGCGCCGCTGGTGCGGTGATTCCGCGCGGTTGGGTGCTGCGCCAGTTGGCGAATCGTACGCTGGTTGCCGACCAATTCCTCGACGGGCAGTTGACCGTGGTGGAAAGCGTTTCGGCAGAGCGCACCCAGGAATTCCTCGATTTGGCTGCGGCGGGCGATGTGCAATCGCGCGAGGCCCTCTCCTCCGGCTGGCAGTTTATGGGCTTCAACCTCGCCGACCCGAACAACCCGGTGGACGGCCTGGATGAAGACGGTAACGTCATCGAGCAGGACCCGCATCCTATCCTCGGGGATGTGCGCGTGCGCCAAGCATTCGCCCACGCGGTTAACCTCGAAGAACTGAACGAGGGCGCTTTCGCCAACACCTACCTGCCGCAGGTTAGCCCCATTCTGCAAACCTCGTGGGCACACAACGACGACCTTCAGCCGTACGCCTTCGACCAGGAGATGGCGAGTGCCCTGCTGGAGGAAGCCGGTTGGATCGACGATGACGGCGACCCGGCCACGCCGCGTGTGGCACAGGGCGTCCCCACCGTCGAAGATGGCACGACGCTTACCTTCACGCTGACGACCTTCCCCGGCAACGAAAGCGTGGAAAACAGCGCCCTGCTGATGCAGCGCCAGGTCGGTGAAGTGGGTATGGAGATGGAAATCGAGATTATCGAGTTTCAGACGATGCTCGAAAAGCTGGATAACCAGACCTACGACACCATCATGCTGTTCTTCGGTAACATCGACCCGAACGACCCGGACGGTATCGTCCGTGGCCTGTTCGACCCCGGTGCCGATGTGGTGGGCAGCGGCTTCAATAGCTGGAGCTACGTGAACCCGGAACTGTTCGAACTCCTCGACGAGGCGCGCTTCTTCGATGGGTGCAGCCAGGAAGACCGCAAGCCACTGTACGATGAGGTGCAGCGCATCCTTCATGAGGACCTGCCGCTTTACTTCGTCGGCACACGTGAGGTGCTGAGCGTCGTGCAACCGAACGTGGGCAACTTCGAAACCACGCAGTTCCCTGGCGGCCTCACCTTTAACCTGCCTTCCTGGGACATCGAACTCTCGAACTAAGGCGAACTTTCTGTACACTCCGCTGCTGGCCGTCGCCCGATGACGGCCAGCCAGCCCTCATACAACGAGGAAATTGGCAATGACACGATATATCATTCGGCGTCTTCTCCAGGCGATACCGACTCTGTTTGGTATCACGATCTTCTCGTATTTGCTCATCGCCTCCACTGGCGACCCAGTCGGGGCGTTGGTCTTCGGGCCAAACAGCACGCCCCAACAACGCGAAGCCCTCGCCGCTCGGCTTGGTGTGAAC
The DNA here is from genome assembly GCA_964434365.1 of uncultured Anaerolineaceae bacterium. Classification (GTDB taxonomy): domain Bacteria; phylum Chloroflexota; class Anaerolineae; order Aggregatilineales; family Phototrophicaceae; genus CAYSVE01. The sequence continues at coordinate 1,665 of CAYSVE010000404.1, forward strand.
GACCCGCTGCCGATCCAGTATTTGCGCTGGCTCACGGGCGACGACTGGATGCGCCGCGATACCGATGGCGATGGCGTCGCCGACTTTGCGATTTTGATCGCGTTGGATGCCGACGGTGACGGCGTAGCCGAACCCCCCGGCGACCGCAAGGGTATCATCCGTGGCGACTTCGGTAACTCCTTCACTCAACGCCAGAAGGACGCTATGCAAATACTCATCGAACGCCTGCCAGCTACGCTGGAGCTGAGCGTCTCTGCGTTGACGGTGGGATTACTCATCGGTTTGCCGGTGGGCATCATCGCAGCGGTGCAACACGGCAAACTGTTCGATACGATCTCGCGCGTGATGGCTGTAATCTTCGACGCAATTCCGAACTTCTGGTTCGGGCTAATCCTCATCATCATCTTCGGCATCCAGCTAGACATCCTGGAGTACTCTGGTAGGGCCGACCCGCAGTGGCAGTTCTTCTCAGATACCTATCCGCCGCTGTATACCCGCATCGAGTACATCATCCTGCCGACCATCGTGCTTTCGGTGGGCATCATTGCCGGCTACTCGCGCTTTGCTCGGGCGTCGATGTTGGATGTCATCAACCAGGACTACATTCGCTCAGCACAGGCCAAAGGGCTTGCCGATCGTCGCATCTGGTTTTTGCACGCTGCCCGCAACGCGATGATCCCGATTGCGACATTCCTCGGCCCGGCGATTACCGGCCTCATCGGGGGTGCAGTGGTAACCGAAACGGTGTTCAGTTGGCCGGGGGTTGGGCGCACAATTGTGGGTGCGGTGCTCGCGCGCGACTTCCCGGTGGTGATGGCCGCTACGTTGCTCACTTCGGTAGCAACCATCCTCGGCTATTTGCTGTCAGACATCCTGTATGCGCTCATCGACCCACGCATACGCTACGACTAGGAGCCAGCCATGACCGTTGCAAAACCCATGCCTCAAGGGAAGTCAAAAACGGCTGATCTCGACGGCCCCAAGTACGGCGAATCGCTGCTGCAAAAAGCGCTGCGGCGGCTACGGCAAGACCGCCTGACGCTCACCGCGATGAGCATCTTCGCGCTGTTGGTCATCCTGGCAGAAAGCGCCCCGCTCATCAGCACGTACATCCTGGGTACAAGCGCATTCGAGCCAGACGGCTTTAACGCTTTTCTTCCGCTTAACACCCCCGGGAATATCCTCGGCACCGATGAACTAGGCCGCGACATGGCCGCACGCCTGCTCTACGCTGGGCGCATCTCGCTCCGAATCGGCATTTTCGGCGCGACAATCGCACTGTCTATTGGCCTGGTGATGGGGGCGATTACCGGTTACTTCGGCGGCATCGTCGATGACATCATGAATTGGGTCATCACCACGCTGGACTCGGTACCAGCCATTTACCTGCTCATTCTCATCTCGGCGGTACTCAGCCCGTCGGCACAAGTGCTCGTGATCGTTATTTCGCTCATCGGCTGGACGGGAACCACACGCCTCGTACGCGGGCAAACAATTGCGCTGCGCAATCAGGAGTTTGTGCTCGGTGCGAGGGCAATCGGTGCGTCGCCGTTCCGGGTGATCTTCGCGCACATCGTGCCAAATCTGATCTCCGTCGTCGCAATTTCGCTGGCAAACGGTATTGGTGGGTTGATCTTGGCGGAATCGGCGCTGAGCTTTTTGGGGTTGGGTGTACAGCCACCCCAGCCTACCTGGGGCAACATGCTCACCAATGCGCAGCGCTACTACGCGACACCGGGCGCAAATCATCTTATTTGGCTGCCCGGCATCCTCATCTTCATCACGGTGCTGTGTTTATACGTCATCGGGGACGGCGTGCGCGACGCCTTCGACCCACAATCGAAGAAATAAAAAACCGGGGCAGCCTTTGCCCCGGTAACCGTTCGCATATTGGGCACTTAATCGACGATGTCGACTTTGTGCTTGTAAAACGCGATGCGGTTCTGGATCACCGATGCCGCCTGCTTCGTCTCGGGGTAGTACCATGCGGCATCGCTAACCTTATGCCCGTGCACATCGATGTCGAAGTAGTACGCGCGGCCCTTCCAACCACATACGGTGGAGGTGCCGTTTGCGCTATCTTGCAGGAATTCCTGCTTGACGTGCTCTTGGGCGAAGTAGTAGTTGCCCTCTACGATGGGCGTTTGTTCGGCTTCGGCGATAACTTCGCCGTTAAATACGACCTTCGGCATAGCTATTCCCGGACGATATCGACCTTGCTACCGTAGAATGCGACGTGATCCTGGATTTGCTTGGCTGCATCGCTCGCATCGGGGTAATACCAGGCCGCATCGGTGGCTGTCTCGCCATCGACGATGATGTCGTAGTACTGAGCCGTCCCCTTCCACGGGCAAACGGTCGTGAGGTTACGAGCACTGTCGGCGAAATACTCGACCTTGATGGACTCACGCGGGAAGTAAGGGTTCCCCTCGACAACCGGCGTCTTGTCGGCCTCTGCGATCACGATACCGTTAAAAATGGCTTTAACCATGGGTGTTTCTCCTACATCGTCTCACTACGAACTCCTATATTGATAGACTGCGCAAGCACACCAGTCCTTACCCATTCGGCAGGAATAAAACCTTCCCATCAGTCATATTGGCAGCGTAACGATCGAGCGCGGTATGTACTTCATCGAGCGAGTGACGCGCACGAATTTCCGTCTGCACAAGTTCGCTGCCGTTGAGGATATCGCGCGCGGCGACCAATACGCGCACAAACCCCAAAGCCGATAAACTCCGTAGCGGCTTCGCCAGCCAGAAGCCCGTCAGCGTTTGCCCCCTGAAGATGAGTTGACTCGCGGGAACCGCCGCAGCGGTATTCGAAAGCGCCCCGTAGACAACACCCGAACTCCCCCGGGGCATGGCCTTGAGCACCTGCCCGGTGAGTTCGCCCCCCACGGCATCGAACAACACGGTGGCGTTCAATTCACGGGTGAGGTCGTTCAACCGGGCGTCGAAGTCGTCCTCGTTACTGTTGAGCACATACTCCCCACCCATCTCGCGGAGTAGTGATACCTGGTCCTCGCGCCGAACGATGTGAATTACCGGCAACCCACGTTCGTTGGCCAGCCGCAGCATCATACGCCCGAGCGCGCTGGCGGCTGCCGTGCTCACGACGGCCTCAGCACGGCGTTCGCGGGCCATTTCCAACAACGCAATCGCCGTCAACGGGTTGACGACCGCCGTGGCAGCCTGTTCGTATGTGAGCGCATCTGGCACGGGCCAAATGCGCCTCACATCGGTGACCATGTACTCGGCCCACGCCCCATCGAGGCCATCGGTTGCGAGAGCGATCACCCGTTTACCCTTCCGCATCTGGCTGAGCACGCCACGACCTGCATCGACAACCTCGCCGGCTCCTTCGAAGCCCGGTATCATAGGCAACGGCCTTGTGATGCCGTACCGCCCGCGTACGAACATCAAGTCACTAGGATTGATGGGCGACGCGGCCATCTTCACGAGCACCTGCCCCGGCCCCGGCTCGGGGGTCGGCACATCTTCGACGCGAATGCTCGACTGTTTATCGCCACTGTAGTCGTGGATGACGACTGCCTTCATAGGCCGTTATCTCCGTAGCGGTTGGATGAGGCTGTAGTATACCGACAACCCCAGCATCAGCACCGATGCAAAGCTCCATACGACCGCCCACAGCACAGCGGGCGTCCCCGGTACGATTGTCTGTGCAAAGGCCGCCGCATCGTTGACGACTGGTCCATTGGCGGCCCCCGGCGCACGTGTGAGGTAGAACACATCCAACACCGCGTTAAGGGCCGTCATAATCGCGAGGATATTCAACACCAACACGTTGACGTAACGATTGCCCACGCGCGAGATCGCGATGAGTGCCAGCCCAAAAGCGACACCGACTGCCAGCGCCAGCAAACTACTGATGCCATACAGTATCGAGAGGATGATTAGCCCGATGCCCAGGCCCATCGCGACGGTGCGTGGGTATGGCACCCGGTTGGTGATGTAAAACAGCAACGCCCCGAACAACGCCGACCCCAGGTACCCGGCCGGGAGAATCACGGCGCGGTTGCCACCCGCTGTGGTGGCGAGGCCCGCCCCATTCCTGGTCACTTCGAAGCTAATGAAGCGCCCCCCGGTGATGATCGCGGCCAGGCCGTGCCCCGCT